>JBLHNV010000248.1:0-4805 GCA_047623125.1 Janthinobacterium sp.
TCGCGCAGATGATTTCGCACGGTTTCGTGTCGGCCGCGATGTTCTTGTGCATCGGCGTGCTGTATGACCGCATGCATACGCGCAACATTGCCGACTACGGCGGTGTGGTCAACCGGATGCCGAAATTCGCCGCATTCTTTATTTTGTTTTCGATGGCCAACTGCGGCTTGCCTGCGACCTCGGGCTTCGTCGGCGAATTCATGGTGATCCTGGGCGCGGTCCAGTACAACTTCTGGATCGGTTTGCTGGCCGCTACCGCGCTGATCCTGGGCGCCGCGTACTCACTGTGGATGGCCAAGCGCGTCATCTTCGGGAAGGTGGCCAATCACCACGTGGCCGAACTGAGCGACTTGAACAAGCGTGAATTCCTGATGTTCGCGGTGCTCGCGATCGTCGTGCTGGGCATGGGTCTGTATCCTGCGCCATTCATTGACACGATGCAAACCTCGGTCTCCGACTTGCTGCTGCACGTCGCCCAGTCCAAGTTGCCTTAAGAAAATACGACGGAAAACCAACGATGACTACCCCCAACCTGCTTCCGCTCTACCCAGAGATTTTTCTGATGATCGCCGCATCCTCGATCCTGTTGATCGACATGTTCCTGTCCGAATCCAAGCGCTGGATTACGTACCTGCTGTCGCTGGCAGCGCTGAGCGGGTGCTTCATGCTGACGCTGATTGATTTCAACGCCGGCACCACCGTATACGCTTTCTCGAACATGTTCATTTCCGACCCGATGTCGCACTTGTTGAAATTGTGTTCCTACGTCGCCGTCGCTCTGACGCTGGTGTATTCGCGCTTGTATGCGTCAAACCGGAATATGTTGGGCGGCAATCTGGGCGGCGAGTTTTACGTGCTGGCGCTGTTCGCCTTGCTCGGCCAGATGGTCATGATTTCGGGCAATAACTTCCTGGTCATTTACCTCGGTCTCGAATTGATGTCGCTGTCGCTGTATGCGCTCGTTGCGCTGCGGCGCGACGATGCGAAGGCGACCGAAGCGGCGATGAAGTATTTCATCCTCGGTGCGATGGCTTCCGGTTTCCTGTTGTATGGCATCTCGATGCTGTACGGCGCGACCGGTTCGCTGGACTTGACGACGGTCGCCAAAGTAGCCGCGGGCGGCACCGTGAATCCGACGATTCTGGTGTTCGGCATCGTGTTCGTTGTGGCCGGTCTGGCCTTCAAGCTCGGCGCCGTGCCATTCCACATGTGGGTGCCGGACGTGTACCAGGGTTCGCCTACGGCAGTGACGTTGTTGCTGGGTGGTGCGCCAAAACTGGCCGCATTCGCCATCATCATCCGCTTGCTGGTGGAAGGCTTGATGCCGATGGCGCACGACTGGCAACAGATGTTGCTGGTGCTGGCGGTGCTGTCGCTGGCGGTGGGTAACCTGGCCGCGATCGCGCAAACGAATCTGAAGCGGATGCTGGCTTATTCGACGATCGCGCAGATGGGCTTTGTGCTGCTGGGCCTGATGGCAGGTTCGGTCGGCACCGACGCCAGCGGCGCGGCCAACGCGTACAGCTCGGCGATGTTCTATGTGATCACTTACGTGTTGACGACGCTGGGCACCTTCGGTGTAATCATGCTGCTGGCGCGCTCCGGTTTCGAAGCAGAAGAGTTGAGCGACTTCAAGGGCTTGAGCCAGCGCAATCCGTGGTTTGCCGTCGTGATGTCGGTGCTGATGTTCTCGCTGGCCGGCGTGCCGCCGATGATGGGCTTTACTGCCAAGTTCGCGGTGCTGCAAGCGGTGCTGGGCACGGGCCAGGTATGGCTGACGCTGCTCGCGGTCATGTTCTCGCTGGTCGGTGCGTTCTACTACCTGCGCGTCGTGAAGATGATGTGGTTCGATGCACCGCTCGACAACGCGCCGCTGGTCGCGCACGCCGACACGCGCTTCGTGCTGAGCCTGAATGGCATCGCGATCGTGGCGCTCGGCCTGCTGCCAGGTCCGCTGTTGACCGCTTGCCTGACGGCGATGACGAAGACGCTCAATTCCTGAGCCCGCATTTTTGGTCGGACCAGTTGGCTTCAACGGTCCCTGTTATGCTACGTTATTGACGCTGCGAAACGTTTTTTGCCAAATCAGTTTGGCAAAAAACCATGCTGCGCAGTGCATGTTGCAACATGAATGCTGCAACATGAATGCTGCAAAATTAATGCTGTTTTTTAAGGTTTACGATGGATGTGACATTTTCAAGCTGGTTGGTGATCGTGCTGGCACTAGTCGGCGCCAACCTGCCATTTTTTAATGAAAAATTACTGGCGCTGGTGCCGATAGGACGCTCCGAAGGCGGCGCGCCCAAGGTCAAGCCGCTGGCGCTGCGCTTGCTGGAGCTGGTGGTGTGGTACTTCATCGTCGGCGCGATCGCGTTTGCGCTGGAAGCACGTTTGGGCAATGCGTTTACCCACACGTGGGAATTCTTCGCCATCACCGGCTGCCTGTTCATCGTGCTGTCGTTCCCCGGTTTCGTGCTGCGTTACCTGCGCAAGCAGCGTTCCTGATCATGGCGATATCCTTGCCATCTCTCTCTTGCTTGCCGTCGTCGGCGCCCGACGCCAACTTGCCGTTGGCAGAAGTGCGAGTCGATGGCGGCATCGTCCATCAGGGCCACTTCCTGACGGTTCAGTGCGACAAAGTGGCACTGCCCGATGGCAAGATCACGCAGCGCGAATACATACGGCATCCGGGCGCCGTTGTCATCTTGCCTTTGTTTGACGATGGCAGCGTGCTGCTGGAGCGGCAATTTCGCTATCCGCTGGACCGGGTGTTCGTCGAATTTCCGGCAGGTAAAATCGATGCCGGTGAAGACCCGCTAGTGTGCGCCAAGCGCGAGTTGCAGGAAGAAACCGGCTACACGGCGACCGACTGGCAATTCGTTTGCACGATCCACAATGCGATCGCCTATTCCGACGAGCACCTGGACCTGTACTTCGCGCGCGGCCTGGTGGCGGGGCCGCAGCGACTCGATGACGGTGAATTCCTCGAAACGTTTTCTGCCAGCCTGGAGCAATTGCTGGCCTGGGTCAGATCCGGCGACATCACCGACGTGAAGACCATCATTGGCGCTTTCTGGCTCGAAAAGCTGGTCGCCGGCACCTGGACTGCGCCACACGCGACATGAATCGAGGTCTCGATCCAGGTATGCCGCATACCGGCCACGCGCGCTGCTTCGGGCTTATTCCTGCCGCTGGCGTCGGCGCGCGCATGGCCACCGCTGGCGCTTCTTCCGGGCCGAAACAATACAGGGACCTGGCCGGCAAGCCGATGCTGCGCCACGCGCTCGATGCCTTTGCCGGCAGCGCGCTGATCGCGCATACCTTCGTCGTTGTCAGCGTTGACGATGTGCAGATCGATGCGCTGTTGCCGATGCCTGGCGTGACGGTGTTGCGCTGTGGTGGCGCCACGCGCATGGCGTCGGTGCAAAATGCTTTGCGGGCGATGCAAGCCGATGTCGGCTTGCAAGACTGGGTGCTGGTGCATGATGCGGCCCGGCCCGGTCTGACGCCGGCGCTGATCGCGAAGCTGATATCGGGCGTCGAGGATGACCCGGTTGGCGGTTTGCTGGCGCTGCCGGTTGTCGATACTGTCAAACGTGCCGCAACAAGTGCCACTGCGCGTGCCGCGGCAACCGTTGCGCGTAACGGTTTGTGGCTGGCGCAGACGCCGCAAATGTTTCGCTATCAATTGCTGCGCCAGGCTTTGGCGGCGGCGCCTGATCCGGCGGCGATCACCGACGACGCCAGCGCGGTCGAAGCGCTGGGCTTGTCGCCGCGCCTGATCGAAGGCCATCCGCGCAATTTCAAGGTGACGTTGCCGGACGACTTGCGCATCGCCGAAATGTATCTGAACGACAACCTTTGAACACTGAACGCAGCCTTGAATGGATCATATGACTACCGCACTCCCATTTCGGATAGGCCAGGGCTACGATTGCCATGCGCTGGTCGCAGGGCGTCCCTTGATCATCGGCGGCGTGACGATACCCCATCACGTCGGCTTGCTCGGCCATTCCGATGCTGACGTCTTGTTGCATGCGATCATCGACGCGCTCTTTGGCGCTTGTGCGCTGGGCGATATCGGGCGCCATTTTCCTGACACCGATCCGCAGTTTTCCGGCGCCGACTCGCGCACGCTGCTGCGCGAAGCCCGATTGCGAGTCGCCGCCAGTGGTTACGGCATCGGCAATATCGACGCCACCATTATCGCGCAGCGCCCGAAAATGGCGCCGCACATCGCAGCCATGGTGGCCAATATCGCGCTGGACCTGGGCATTTCCACCAACCAGGTCAACATCAAGGCCAAGACCAATGAAAAGCTCGGTTACCTTGGGCGCGAAGAGGGTATCGCGGCCGAAGTGGTGGCACTGCTGATGCGCGCGTCATCCGCGCAGGGCGCTGCGTGAGCGCCAGTGACGATACCATGAAGGGATATGACGATCATGCGTGATATCTATGCCTATCGGCAAGTTGCCGTGCAATCAATCCTGATCGGCGCCGTGCTGCAGATCCGCCCGATGGCGGGCCAGGCATTTGCGACGTCACTGTCGGTGCAGTGCGCGCGGCGTTTGCGCGACCCTGGCCTGCATCCGGTCGGCACCCGCTTCTTGTTGCTGGCGAAACTGACCGACCGGCAAGGCGGCGCGCCATTTCTGTACGCTTACCATGGCGATCCTGACGTGGTGCTGTCGGCCAGTGATGCAAAGGCGTTCCTTGCTGAATTCAGGCGCGGCCGGATCTGACCCGGGATCTGCCGGCCAAGCGGGTCCCTAAGCCAGCGATGTTCTGACAGCGATAGCCTCGGG
>JBLHNV010000249.1:0-4779 GCA_047623125.1 Janthinobacterium sp.
AATGTTGCTTCAATGCTGCTTCAATGCCCCTCCAATGCCCACTAGCGACTACTTCAGGAACCTTTCATGACCACTGTGCCGACACTGATTCTTCATCACTACCCGGGCTCGCCGTTTGCCGAGAAAGTCCGGTTGATGCTGGGCTATAAAAATATTCCCTGGAAGTCGGTTCTCATCCCGATGGTGAATCCAAAGCCGGACATGATCGCCTTGACCGGCGGCTACCGCAAAACGCCGGTACTGCAAATTGGCGCCGATATTTACTGCGACACGGCGCTCATTGCCGACGTGCTGGAGCATACCCAGCATCTGCCCACGCTATACCCTGAACCTGCCAAGGGCATGGCCCGCACTCTGGCGCAATGGGCTGACACAACGCTGTTCTGGACTTCCATGGCGTTCAACCTGCAGCCCAAGGGCCTGGCCCAGATTTTTGACGGGGCGCCGCCTGAAGCGCTCAAGGCATTTGCCGAAGATCGCAAGGCCATGAGCGGTGGCATGTCGCGGCAGCGCCCGCATGATGCCGCCGCAGCTTACCGTTCCTATTTACGTCGTCTGTCCGACATGCTGGACGACCAGCCGTTCCTGCTGGGCAATGTGCCGTGCATCACCGATTTCGCAATGTATCACCCGCTGTGGTTCACACGGGTGCGCACCCCGGTCATGGCCGACATACTCAATGCCACGCCTGCCGTGCTGGACTGGATGGACCGCATGGCCGCCATCGGCCACGGCGCGATGGAAAAGTTCAGTGCCAGGGAAGCCATTGCGCTGGCCGCCGCTGCAACGCCCGCCACTTTGCATGACGATGTTTTTCAGGATGAGCATGGCATTGCGCTGGGCAGTCAGGTCGTGATCAGCGCGGAAAGCTTCGGTCTTGAGACAACTCAGGGCGAACTGGTCGCCGCCACCCGCATGCACTACACCTTGCGCCGCACCGACGAGCGTGCCGGCTTGGTGCATGTCCATTTTCCGCGCATCGGCTATGCGCTCAAAATGGCCGACCCTGCATGAGCGGCATTGAATGGCGTTTCCTTGCCTTCGATGCATTGACGACAGCGGAACTCTACGGCGTGCTTCAGTTGCGCAGCGAAGTTTTCGTGCTCGAGCAAGCCTGTATTTTTCAAGACATGGATGGCGCGGACGCCCAGGCCATGCACTTGCTGGGCACGCAGCAAGGCGCGCTGGTCGCCTATGCGCGCTGCTTTGCCGCCGGTGCCAAGTTTGCCGAAGCCAGTATCGGACGAATTGTCACCGCGCCGTCGCTGCGCGGCCATGGCGCAGGCCATGCGCTGCTTGAAAAAGCCATTGCCAGTCTGTTCTGGCAATGGGGCGCACAAGCGATCCGAATTGGCGCCCAGGCCCGGCTGGAAAGTTTTTACCGTCGGCATGGTTTTGAAAAAGCCGGACGCTCATACCTGGAAGACGGCATCGCCCATATCGAAATGTACCGCAGCGTTTAACAAAAGGAATTGTTGATGATTACGAATTTCAAGGGCAAGACAGCCGTGCTGACCGGAGCCGGATCGGGCTTTGGCCTCGAGTGCGCACGCATTGGCGCAAAACTGGGCATGAATCTGGTTCTTGTCGATGTGCAACAAGACGCGCTCGACCAAGCCACTGCCGAGGTGACGGCTGCCGGTGCGCAAGTTCTCTCCTTGCGCGTCGACGTGTCCAACGCCGAACAGATGCAAGTCATGAGCGAGACCGTGTTCGCGCGCTTTGGCGCGCCGCACTTTGTTTTCAACAACGCGGGCGTCGGCTCGGGCGGGTTGATCTGGGAAAACACCGTCAAGGACTGGGAATGGGTGCTGGGCGTTAATTTATGGGGCGTTATTCACGGCGTGCGTCTGTTTACGCCGATGATGCTGGAAGCGGCCGCCAAAGACCCGGCGTGGCAGGGCCACATCGTCAACACCGCCAGCATGGCCGGTCTGCTCAATGCGCCCAACATGGGGGTATACAACGTCAGCAAGCATGCCGTGGTTTCCTTGAGCGAAACGCTGTACCAGGACTTGCGGCTCGTCAGCGACCAGGTCAGCGCCAGCGTGCTGTGCCCGTATTTTGTGCCTACCGGCATCAGTCAGAGCCATCGCAACCGCCCGGCCGAACTGACATCGGGAAAGCCGACGCACAGTCAGTTGATCGGTCAAGCCATGTCGGACAAGGCGGTCGGCTCGGGCAAGGTGACGGCCGCTGAAGTGGCGCAAAAAGTGTTTGACGCCATGGCGGATGACCAGTTTTACATCTACAGCCATCCGAAGGCGCTAGCCAATGTACAAAGCCGGATGGAATGCATCGTGCAGCAAACCAACCCGGTCGATCCATTTGCAGCGCGCCCCGACATTGGCGTCAATCTGAAAGCGGCGTTGCGCTCTGCCTGAGCGCGATGCGGCGCAGCAATGCGCCGCAACAATGCCCGGCAGCTACTTCTGACCCTCCAACTCAGCAGCTGGCGCGCTTGAAATGCGCACGCCGGACCGCGCAGGCGGAACCGGTCTGCCGCATGTTCAAACAGGTGCTTGACGATCGCATCGACTGCGCCGCGCGTCATCGCCTGGGCTTGCCGCCGATCGGCATGAACAGCGGCGCATTCTTCAGCGGCGCAGGGCAGGGCGACAACCTCAGTTCACGGCCATAGCGCCAGCTCCGCCAACAGCTCGCCGGTAATCCGCACAATGGGCAGCCGCTCTCCTTTGCCCGGTATTTTCCGCCACCAGCGCGCTGCGCCATGCTTGTTGCACCGACAGAAAAAATTTCAATGGACCATCTGCCGCCGGCCGTCCATGAACGGAAAACAGCAGCAAAAATTCTGCCGCTGAGCGCGCAACGAATTGAGCGCACAGAATTCGCTGATTACTTTACAATCAAAACTGATGAATACCTATTTAAATACACACATCTGACATTACTCCCTGTTTTTCGATCTGACCGGAACCAGTCAGTGAGCCATTATTCTGAATCGATGGAAGACAACCCGTCACTCTCAATAGGTCGTACATGACTAAATCAATCGGCTCAGGCCCAAAATCACCCCCGACTATTCCGACTCCGGTTGAAACCCGGCCGATCGCTGGTGAAGTGATCAGCGGCGAGGCATTCAACGACGATGGCAAGCCCGCAAAGGATGCTGCGGCCCAAAGCGCAACCGGGCAATCGGCCGCCACGGGCAAGGCCAGTGCCAAAGCCCGCACAGGACAGGCGGCCACGGCGCAACAACTTCTGCCCGCTCTGGACACGGCATTCCTTGTCGTTAACGAAGAAGGCGTCATCGTGCAGTTAAATCACTGCGCCTGCCTCATGTTCGGTTACGACGAGGATGCATTGCTCGATCAGCCAACATACCTGCTTTTGCCGCCCCCAATGCGTCCATTACACGCAGTGTTAATGAAACGTATTTTCGGGGATTTGGAAAACGACCGCTACATCAGCAAACGTCATCAAGTCAACGCAGTTCGAAAGGATGGCAGCTCTTTTTCGCTTGAAGTTTCTATCGCCAGGCTTCTCAATGCCGGAGAGTGGGTGCTTGTTGTCACAATGCATCACATGATCCAGGGCAAGAAAATGCAACAGCAGTTGTTGCCTCTCGCAAACCAAGACAGCTTGACTGGCCTGCCTAACCGTGAACTGCTCAACGAAAAAATCGCCGCTGCCTTGCGACGCACAAGCCGCAATCGTTTGAGCGTGGCCTTGCTATTCATAGACCTCGACAAATTCAAACTCGTCAATGACGTCCACGGCCATGAAGCCGGTGACATGCTGCTCAAGGCGGTGGAAAACAGACTGATCAAGCAGGTGCGCCAGCGCGACTGTGTGGCGCAACTGGCAGGAGATTCGTTTGTTGTGCTGTGCGAACAAGTCGAGCAAGCAGCCAGCATGTCCATGCTGGCCGAGCGCATCAACCAATCCTTGATCCAGCCATTTGATTGGCGCGGGTCGTCCTTGTTTTTGACGGCGAGTGTGGGCATTGCCATTGGCAACGGCGCCTGTTCGGTGAGCGACCTGCTGCGCCATGCCAAAACGGCGATGTATGCGGCAAGAGAAAAGGGCCGCAATCGCTGGCAGCTTTTTACAGAGGAAATTGATCAAAAGGAAGATCGACGCATGGCCATCAAGAACGGGCTGCGCGGGGCTTTGGAGCGCAGCGAATTTTCGCCCCGTTTTCAACCCATTGTGGAGGCGGATACGGGCCGTATCGTCGGCGCCGAACTGCTGCTGCGCTGGCATCCTTCCGGGGGCGAAATCTCTCCTGCCGAGTTCATCGCGGCGGCGGAGCAGACGGGTGCAATCGTACCGATCGGGGCCTGGGTGTTTCGCCAGGCTTGCGATGCCGAAGCCGACTGGCGCGGCCGCTGGGGCAACAAGGCACCTTACGTATCGGTCAATGTGTCGGTTCAGCAGTTGAACAATATGCTGGTCGACGATTTTGCCGCCATCTTGCACGAAACTGCAGCGGACCCGGCCCGCCTGCTAATGGAAATCACGGAGACGGCTTTGATGACCGACGTGGACGCCAATTTGCACATATTGCACGGTCTGGCAAAGCTTGGCCTTCGGGTGGCGGTGGATGATTTCGGGACAGGTTATTCCTCGCTGGCACAATTGACACGATTGCCGGTCGACGTCCTTAAAATTGACAAGGCATTCATAGATGTCAAGTTCCGTTCGGTCATAAACCCGTTTGGCAAATAACTCGGGCTTTTTCTGTTGCCACTCTTTGAGCGCTTGTATCGGCGTGTTGCCATCGATGGCGCGTTGCGGAATATGGTGGTTGTAGAG
>JBLHNV010000250.1:0-4756 GCA_047623125.1 Janthinobacterium sp.
AGTTCAGCAAAAGTTGCATGCCCGGAGATTTTTTTAACTCCTTGAATCATAAGAGAAAAATTTCCGGTCATGTTTTGGTATTTTGTTATTGCTCAGCATTATTGTGGGCAATGCCGCAATTGCGACGAGTTTGTCCACAAAGTTATCAACAGGCTCTGTGGACAACACAACATGTTTTTCTGAAGCTGTCTTTGAATTGCCTTGAGGAACCTGGACCTGGCGCTGACACCGGTAATGCATTTTAACGGCGAGCGCAACCGGGGTTATTACAGGCCGGTGCGCTGTCGATTTGCGTTGCACCAAGGAGTCGGCAGGCAAGGCGCCGCGCTGGTGCTGAAAATTGTTGCAAAGCAATTGGCCAGTAGCGATGTTGTTGCGCCGATCGGGCTTGTTGATACTTGCCAGCACATCACTTATGCACAGATAACAAGAAAAAAGCCATTTTGGGGATTTTCCGGAGGACGATTTTCAAGAGGTTGTTTTTAAAGGGTTTTATTTTTATCGCCGGGGTGCTGTCGCTTGCGCCGGCGTTTTCATCGCAGGCGCATGGGTGTTCTTTTCAGCATTGTCCACAAAGTTATCCACAGGTTTTGTGGGTGATTGAAAAGTCCGCGCCAGCGCCGGGTTCTCACCTATTTATTGCAGATTGGTCGTGCCGATGGCGCAATGCTTGCTGAAAATCGCGCTTGATACGCCGTTGAACGCCTGTTTCGATTACCGTTGGTCGGGCGAGTTGCCAGATCTGCCCCAAATTGGCCAGCTCGCGCTGGTGCCGTTCGGCCGGCGCGAAGTGGTGGGCCTGATCGTCGGCCTGCCTGATGCCAGCGATGTGGCGCCCGAAAAGCTCAAGAACGTGCTGGCCGTGCGCAGCCAGCTGACCCCGCTGGCCGGTGATTGGCTGGCGCTGGCGGATTTTGCTGCCAGCTATTACCAGCGTCCGCTGGGCGAAGTCGCGCTGCCCGGCTTGCCGAAGAATCTGCGCCTGTCGACGACCGTCGCGCTTGACCGGGCCTTGAAGAAGCTGGCCAAGGATGGTCACCTGCACGATGGCACGCCGCAGCAGATGCCGCTGCTCAATGCCGAGCAACAGGTGGCCGCTGATGCGATCGGCATGGCACAAGGCTTTGCGCCGACGCTGTTGTATGGCGTTACCGGCAGCGGCAAGACCGAGGTTTATCTGCAGGCGTGCGCGATGGTGCTGGCGCGCGACGAACAGGCCCAGATATTGATTCTGGTGCCGGAAATCAATTTGACGCCCCAGTTGGAAGGCAATATCCGCGCGCGCTTTCCCGGCACCATGCTGGCCACGTTGCACAGCAGCCTGTCCGAAGGCGAACGCATGCTGCACTGGCTGGCCGCGCATCAGGGCCGCGCCCGCATCATCTTGGGTACCCGGCTCGCGATTCTCGCGTCGATCCCGCATCTGAAGCTGATCGTCATCGACGAAGAGCATGACCCGTCGTACAAGCAGCAGGAAGGCTTGCGTTATTCTGCGCGCGACCTGGCCGTCTGGCGCGCGTGGCAACTGGGCATACCGATCGCTCTCGGTTCGGCCACGCCATCGCTGGAGAGTTGGCACCATGCGCAATCAGGGCGTTATCGCAAGCTTGAATTGCGCGAGCGCGCGGTCAAGGATGCGGTACTGCCGAAGGTCACGCTGCTCGACATGGAGCGCGACAAGCCCAAGGATGGCTTGACGTCGCAACTGGTCGCCGCGCTCAGGCTGCGCATGGAGCGCGGCGAGCAATCGCTATTGTTCTTGAACCGGCGCGGTTATGCGCCAGTGATTTGCTGTGAGTCTTGCGGCTGGATCAGCAATTGCACACGCTGCACCTCGTTCATGGTCTTGCACAAGCCCGAGCATCGCTTGCGTTGTCACCATTGCAGCCTGGAATTGCGGATACCGCGCTCGTGCCCGACCTGCGGCAATGTCGATCTGCAACCGCTGGGGCGCGGCACGCAGCGCATCGAAGAGGGCTTGCAGCAATTATTTCCCGAGGCGCGCATCTTGCGCATCGATGCCGATTCGACGCGCAGGAAGGGTAGCGCGCAAGCGGCATTCGACATCGTGCATCGCGGCGAGATCGATATTCTGATCGGCACGCAAATGGTGGCCAAGGGACATGACTTCAAGAAGCTGACGCTGGTCGGCATCCTGAATCCGGATACGGCGCTGTTTTCGCAGGATTACCGTGCCAGCGAGCGCCTATTCGCACAGTTGATGCAGGTTGCCGGCCGGGCCGGCCGGGCCGCGCAAAAGGAGGGCGGCAGCGCCAGCGAAGTGTTGATCCAGACCCGCTATGCACGCCACCCGCTTTACGCCGCCGTGGTCGAACATGATTACGATCACTTCGCGAGCGCATTGCTGGAAGAGCGCAAGCAGGCGGCGCTGCCGCCGTATCTGTATCAGGCGCTGCTGCGCGCCGAGGCGCCCGAACTGGCCACCGCGCTGGCATTCCTGCAGCAGGCAAAAGAGTGCATGGAGCATGCCGCCTACATGAACATTACGCTCAATGAGCCCATTCCGATGAGCATGACGCGCGTGCACAATGTCGAGCGCGCCCAGTTGCTGCTCGAATCGAGTTCGCGCCCGGCGCTGCAAGCGTTCTTGCGCGATTGGCTGGTTTTGCTGCGCGCATTGAAAAGCCGCCTCAAATGGTCGCTCGAAGTCGATCCGCTCGATATCTGAGATGGACATGCGCCACACTGGTCGCGGTGTCAAGCATGCCGGGTTTGCGCCAACCGTGTAGTATGAGTTTGTAAGTTTCCAACAATAACTTTTTATTGGACACGTTTATGAACGCAGGCGTAATGAAAACAATCCATGTCGATGTCGCCGTGATCGGCGCCGGTACCGCCGGCATGTCGGCTTACAGCGCAGCGCGCAAGGCCGGCAAGCCAGAAAGCCGCATTGTATTGATCGAAAGCGGTCCGTACGGCACCACTTGCGCGCGCGTCGGCTGCATGCCCAGTAAACTCTTGATCGCCGCCGCCGAAGCGGCCCATGCGCTCGCTGCGGCGCCAGCTTTCGGCGTGCACCCGGGTCTGGTGCGCATCGATGGCGCAGCCGTCATGGCGCGCGTGCGCAGCGAGCGTGACCGCTTCGTCGGCCTGGTCGTTGATGCGATCAACGACATTCCGGCGCAGGACCGGATTGTCGGCCGTGCCCGTTTTACCGGCCCGCGCCAGTTGCAAGTGGACGATCATACGATCATCGAAGCTGGCGCGATCGTCATCGCGACCGGTTCCACATCGGCGATGCCGGCCCCGTGGCGTGCAGTCGGCGCGCGCGTCATCATCAGCGACGACGTGTTCGAATGGACCGACCTGCCAGCCTCGGTCGCCGTCATCGGCAGCGGCGCGATCGGACTGGAATTGGGCCAGGCGCTGCACCGTCTGGGGGTGCGGGTAGCCGTCTTCGCGCGCGACGCCACGGTCGCGCAGATCAGTGATCAACTGGTACTGGAAAAGGCACAACAGGTGCTGGCGGCGCAGTTCGATGTGCGCTTCCACACGGCGGTCGCCTCGATCGTCGACGCTGACGATGCGCTTCTGGTGACCAGCAAGGATGGCGCCGGGCAAGAGCGCAGCGAGCGTTTCGATTATGTGCTGGCCGCTGTCGGGCGTAGCCCGAACGTACAGGGCTTGGGCCTTGAACTGGCGCAGATTGCACTCGATGCGCGCGGCGTGCCGTTGTACGACCCGCAGACGATGCAGTGTGGCGTCAGCGCGATCTTCATCGCCGGCGATGCCGACGCCGAGCGCGCGGTACTGCCCGAGGCGTCGGACCAGGGCCGCATCGCCGGCGCCAATGCCGGCCGCTACCCTGGTGTGCAGCCAGGATTGCGCCGCACTGCGCTGACGATCGCGTTCACCGAACCGCAGATCGCCACCGTCGGCGCTCGCTACCAGGACTTGTGCGACAACCATGCCGGATTTGCGGTCGGCGCGGTGTCGTTCGAGAACCAGGGCCGTAGCCGCGTGATGCAGCAAAATCAGGGCATGTTGCGGGTCTATGGCGAGCCTGGCAGCGGGCGCTTCCTGGGCGCCGAAATGTTCGGCCCGCGCGCCGAGCATATCGGTCATCTGCTGGCCTGGGCTTGCCAGGCCGGATTGACGGTGGCGCAGATGCTGGACATGCCGTTCTATCACCCGGTCGTCGAAGAGGGCGTGCGCACTGCGCTGCGCGACCTGGCCAAAGCGTTGGCTGAAACACCAGCGCCACCTGAAGTCTGTCCCGAGTACACGCCAGGTTGCTGAAGCATCGCGTCAGCATGCCACTGGCGTGATACCGGGCAGCGTCAGTTCAGCGCGCCATCGAGCCGGCCTTCGGCGGCCAGTTCGCGCAGCTTGCTTATCGTGTCGATGTCCGATTCCTGATACGCCGAGCGACGGAAATCGTCGTACATCGCATTGGCCGCATCGGTTGCCGCATCGTGGCCATCATCATAGGCAAAGCGTACCCACAGTGCATCCTGGGTCGGCGTCTCTATCGTCATCGTCAGGCTGGACGCGCTGATGTCCTGCTGCGCCGGGACTTCGTAGCGCACCTGGTGTTGCTCCACCAGATGCACCTGATCCTCTATGACCAGTTCGCCGTAGCGTAGGCGACGCCGGAATCCGCGCTCGCTGCTCTGCTCGATCACGGCATCGTCCAGGTGCGGCACGAACAGCTTCGGTGCTTCTGCACGCAGTACCAGGCCGCGCCACAGTTGCGCGCGGCTCAAAGCATCGATCAACGGGTTCAGTGCATCGT
>JBLHNV010000251.1:0-4733 GCA_047623125.1 Janthinobacterium sp.
CAGATACGGCGCATAGGCGCGCAACAGTTGCCATGAGAAATACGCTTTCCACGTCGCCAGATCGGTTTGTTCCAGCGTTTGCCCCAAGAGCGCAACATAGCCCGGCTGGTTGACGATGACGTAGCCGACCTTGTCGGCAATGCCAGCCGCAGTCAGCGCCGCGTTCCAGTCATAGCCGGGCGCTGCTTCATTCAGACCGGCGATGTCGACCTTGTTGTAGCGCTTGACCGGGTCGCGGTTCTCGACTTTGGTCCATTGCGCCATTGCCAGCGTGGTTTCCAGCGCGACGATCGCGGCAGCAGAGGCGACACCATCTTTGAGTCCGGCCAGCGCCAGCATGTTGGCGATGTGCAGCTGATATTTTTCCTTGACGCCGGCCAGCTTGGCGTCGAGATAATAATCCCGGTCGGGCAAACCCAGTCCGCCCTGGCTGATACTGGCAGCGTACTTGGTCGTGTCGCGCGCATCCTGCCCGACATACACTGAATATGGCGCCGCCACCCCCAGCCGGGAGAGGTGCGCGATCAGCGCCGGCAGCGCCCGCTTGTCGCGCAGCGCGGCAATGCGGCTCAGTTCGCCGGTCAACGGTCGCACGCCCAGCGCATCGAGGTGCTTTTCATCCATGAAGCTGGCGTAGAAATCATCGATCTTGCGGCCCTCGGAACCCGCCTTGCCCTGCGCTGCTTCGATAATGCCGCGCAGCTGCGGCAAGGTATCGTCGCGCAATTTGGCAAACGATCCCCAGCTCGATTTGTCGGCCGGAATCTCGACCGTCTTCAGCCACAGCCCGTTCAGGTGCGCGAAAAAATCATCCTGCGCCCGCACGCTGGCGTCGATGTATTGCAAGTCGATGCCGGAAACAGCGCCCTGTGCGGCACTGGCAAACTGGCCAGGTGCGGAAGCGGAAGCGGAAGCGGAAGCGGAAGCGGAAGCGGGGGCGAAGGCTTGCTGCGCCTGGGCGAAGGCGCTCAGCAGGCATAGCGCAAGGCTGGTCAAATGCGTTCGTTTCAAGGCGTTGTCCTCATGGGGATGGATGAACGGCGGCGGCAACCGTGGCAGAATGTAGCATGCGACGAGGCCGATGACCAGCAGGCGCAAAGCGCCATCAGGGCACGGCCCCGTTGCCTACGCGCAAACGGCGTTATACTTTGGCATAGGGTAATGGCATCCACTTTGGCAGCAGGTAAAACATGGGCAAACTCAAAAATTCGGGCCTGGTCGGCTTAGGCGTGGTCGCCGGCATTGCCGTGTCGCTGCAATTGTCGGCGCTGGCGCAAAAGCCGATTGCAGCGCAGATGCAGGCGCAAGTAACGAACGCCTCCATGCTGGATCCGGCGCTGCCGCTGGACCAGCTGCGCCAACTGGCCGATGTGTTCGGCGTCATCAAGTCGGACTATGTCGACCCGGTGACGGACAAGAAACTGCTGACCGAAGCCATTTCCGGCATGGTCGCCTCGCTCGATCCGCACTCGGCTTACCTCGACAAGAAGGCGTATGCCGAACTGCGCGAAGGCTCGCAGGGCACATTTGTCGGCCTCGGCATCGAAATCTCGCTCAATGAGGATGGCTACATCGAGATCGTGGCGCCGATCGAGGATTCGCCTGCTTACCGTGCCGGCATCAAGGCCGGGGATCTGATCACGCGCCTGAACGACATGTCGGTCAAGGGCATGAGCCTGGACGATTCGATCAAGCAGATGCGCGGCACGCCGGGCACCAAAGTCAAGCTGACGATCAAGCGCAAGGACCAGCCGCAGCCGCTGGTGTTTACGATCGCGCGCGAGGAAATCGTCCAGAAAAGCGTGAAAGGAAAGATCGTCGAGCCGGGTTACGCGTGGCTGCGCGTGGCCCAATTTCAGGACCCGACCGTGGATGACATGGCCGCCCGCATCGTTAGCCTGTATCAACAAGACCCGCATCTGAAAGGCCTGGTGCTGGACTTGCGCAACGATCCCGGCGGCGTGCTGCAAGGCGCAGTTGGCGTCGCGGCAGCCTTCCTGCCGAAGGATGCCGCGATCGTGTCGACCAATGGCCAGGTTGCCGATTCAAAACAGATTTTTTATGGCCGCCCGGAATTCTATGCACGCCGCAGCGACACCGACGTACTGGCAAACTTGCCGGCGGCGATCAAAACGGTGCCGATGGTGGTGCTGGTCAATGCCGGATCGGCCTCGGCGTCCGAAATCGTGGCCGGTGCACTGCAAGATTACAAGCGCGCCACCATCATGGGCAGCCAGACCTTCGGCAAGGGTTCGGTGCAAACCATCCGCCAGTTGAGCGCCGACACGGCACTCAAGCTCACTACCGCGCGCTACTACACGCCCAATGGCCGGTCGATCCAGGCTACCGGCATCGCGCCGGATTTGAAAGTCGATGAAAATGCCGATGGCGACGGCTTGAACCGCTTGCGCACGCGCGAATCCGACCTGGAAAAGCACCTGAACAATGAGCGCAACCCGGCCGGCGGCGCCGACAGCAGAACCGCGCTGGAAGACCCGATGCGTCTGATCGCGCAGGAAATGAAACGCAAGCCGCTGGTCTATGGCGATAGCGACGACTTCCAGCTGGCACAGGCGATCTTGCACCTGAAGGGCTTGCCGGTACAACTGGCCAAGCCGGTGGCCACGGCCACGGCCGCGCCGGGCGTCACCACCGAGCAGACGCGACCGCAGCGCTGATCCGGCAGCAGGCCCGCTTCCCGGCGCCTGCACTTCTTCTGCGGTGCGGTTTTGAGCCGCCGCCACCCCGGCGGCGCGACACTGCCGGGGCGCGCATCCAACACTGGCGTGAAGCGGGCTGGCATGCATCAGCGTATTCGCTGCGCATTCACCCGATATCGCCCTTTTCCGCCTGAAGCGTGTAGTATTTATGCCTCAAAATAAAATTTCAGCGACCCTCAATGAAAGTCCAACCATGAAACAAGCCGTCATCAGCGGAACCGGACTGTATACGCCGCCGCACTCGATCTCGAACCAGGAACTCGTCACCTGTTTCAATGCATGGGCGCGCCAATTCAATACCGACAACCGTGCCGCAATCGACGCTGGCGAGATGGCCGCGATCGAGGAGTCGAGCGCCGAATTCATCGAGAAAGTTTCCGGCATCAAATCGCGCTTCGTGATGGAAAAAGCCGGCATCCTGGACCCGCAGCGGATGGTGTCGCAAATACCCGAGCGCGCCGATGACGCCCTGTCGCTGCAAGCCGAGATGGCCGTTGCGGCCGCCACCCAGGCCTTGGCGCGCGCCGGGCGCAGCGCCAAGGATATCGACATGGTGCTGGTCGCATGCAGCAATCTGCAGCGCCCTTATCCCGCCATGTCGATTGAAGTCCAGCATGCGCTGGGCATCAACGGCTACGGTTTCGACATGAACGTCGCCTGTTCATCGGCCACCTTTGCGATCCAGACGGCGACCGCCGCCATCCAGAGCGGCCAAGCGCGCGCCGTGCTGGTGCTGAACCCCGAGATCACCAGCGGCCATCTGAACTGGCGCGACCGCGACAGTCATTTCATCTTTGGCGACGCCTGCACCGCGCTGGTGATCGAAGACAAGGCAACGGCCACTTCCAGCCATCAGTTCGAGATCCTGGGCACCCGTCTGAAGACCAGCTTTTCCAACAATATCCGCAACAATTTCGGCTTCCTGAACCGGTTCGACGAATCCGGCAAGGACCAGAGCGACAAGCTGTTTCGCCAGCAGGGTCGCAAGGTGTTCAAGGAAGTGTGTCCGATGGCCGCCGAGATGATCAAGGAAGGCATTGCGGCGGCCGGCCTGGAAGTGGCGCAGGTCGAACGTTACTGGCTGCACCAGGCCAACCTGAGCATGAACTTGCTGATCACGCGCATGGTGCTGGGCCGCGATGCGGTGGCGCTCGAAGCGCCGGTGATCCTGGACACCTACGGCAATACCTCGTCGGCCGGATCGATCATCGCCTTCCACAACCATCAAGATGATCTGGCCGCCGGTGCGCACGGCGTGATTTGCTCGTTTGGCGCCGGTTATTCGATTGGCTGCGTGGTGCTGCGCAAGCTGCACTGAGCAGATGGCCTGACGGGCCGTCAAACACGGCACCTTGCCCCGGTCAGCGCTGTGTGCTGACCCGGCCTGCGCAAACACGTTAACCTTGGCCGGGCCAGCGCAGCCTGCTCGGACCAGCATGACTGACCAGAATCAGGTCGTGCGCAGCGTTTATACTGGAAGCTTGGCACTTGCCCACGTCACAAGGAAACCGCCCGCATGCCACATGACACCAGCCTGATCACGACGATTGTCGCCGCCCTCGGGTTTGGTCTCATCTTCGGCTTCATTGCCACCCGCATGAAACTGCCCGCGCTGGTCGGCTATCTGGCCGCCGGCATCCTGATCGGGCCGGCGACGCCCGGCTTCGTCGCCGATGCCGCGCTGGCCGGCCAGCTGGCCGAAATCGGCGTGATGCTGATGATGTTCGGCGTCGGCTTGCATTTCTCGATCGACGATCTGTGGGAAGTGCGCCGCATCGCGCTGCCCGGAGCGGTCTTGCAAATCACCGTCGCGACAGCGATGGGCATGGCGCTGGCCCATTTCTGGGGCTGGCCGATCGGCGGCGGGCTGGTGTTCGGCCTGGCGCTGTCGGTCGCCAGCACCGTCGTGCTGCTGCGCGCTCTGGAAGAGCGCGGCATCCTCGATACGCTCAATGGCCGCATCGCGGTCGGCTGGCTGGTGGTCGAAGACCTGGTCACCGTGCTGGTGCTGGT
>JBLHNV010000252.1:0-4681 GCA_047623125.1 Janthinobacterium sp.
AGCGCATGAAGATTTTTCGTAGGATCGCAACGAGGTTCGAAAAGCTCGACGAACGCTTCCTGGGATTCATTTATATCGCCGGAATCATGAAATGGATACATTGATACCTTTCACAACAGTCCCTAAGCTGGTGTTCGGTTATGTATCAAGTTATGCATGCGCTGCGCTGAACTGGCGGCCAGTGCCGGCCACAGTTGCGCCGCCTGCGCTTGTGAGCACTGAAAGAGATCGGAAGATAAAGATGAGAATGCGCGCTATCGAAACACCAGCCTGGTGCCTGCTCGCTGGCGCACTGCTGCTGGCGTCAGGCGCCTGGGCCCAGAATACGGGCCCGGCGGGCTTATGGAAAACCGTCGACGGTGTCAGCGGCAAGGCCAAGGCCCTGGTCCGGATCAGCGAATCAAATGGCGAATTTACCGGCAAGATTGAAAAATTGTTTCTTGAGAAAAATGCAGATCCAGCCCCGCTGTGCACGCCGTGCAAGGGCAGCAAGAAGGACCAGCCCGTCATCGGCATGACGATCCTGGATGGATTGAAAGTCGATGGCAGCGGCTACAGTGGCGGCAATTTGCTCGATCCGGAAGTGGGCAAAGTGTACAAGGGCAAGGTGACGATGCAGGAAAACGGCAAGAAGCTGAACCTGCGCGGCTATGTCGGCCTGCCGTTGTTTGGACGCTCGCAAACCTGGATTCGTCAGGAATAACCGGCAACGGCTTGCGGTTTACGACTGAGAACATGTTAAGCTAAACCGGCTTTACTAAACGAAATTATTTGGTGTGTTCTGGCTTGATGCAGCACCTCGGCCGGCACCAGAAAGCAATACGGTGCGCGGCAGATACAGCAGAGAGAAAGCAACACCGACCGCAGCATGAAAAAAACCACGCCCCCTGATCAGCCAATATCGCACTCGCACTCGCACCTCACCATCGTTGGGCGCACGCGTACGGCTTTTTCACGGAGCGACGATCCGAAGGTATACCACGAAGTGGTGCCGGACAGGGCTGACCTGCCGGGCTTGCAAGGTCCGCCGCCATCCAAAAGCGCGCCGCCGGCAAATGCGCGGCATTTGCTGACGCGCCACCATTTGCTTGCCCGCATGCTGGGTGCAGACGCGGCCAGGCTGATCGTGCTCCAGGCGCCTGCCGGATTCGGGAAAAGCACCGTATTGCGCTCGCTGCATGATGCGCTCAGAGCGCAAGGCAAGGCGGTAGCCTGGCTAACGCTCGATGCCGGCGACAATGATCCTGAATTGCTGGCGCATGCCCTTGCGCGCGCGCGGCGAGCGCTCTTGCCTGGTGCTGCATCCGATGCTGGCGCGCAATCGGGCCAGCTTGCGACTGTGGAGGTGCCATTTGTATTGATACTCGACGAGTTCGAGCAAATTCATGGTCCGGCCGCGCTGTTGCTGGTCCAGCAGAGCATCGAGGCACTGGGCGTCGGACAGCAGATCGTCATCGGGTCGCGCGAGCGGCCGTCATGGCATATGGGGCGATTGCGTGCCCGCCAGCAATTGCTGGAATGCGGTGCGGCAGACTTGCGTTTCAGCTTGCAGGAAAGCACCCAATTTTTGCTCGAAAAGCGGCAATTGAACCTCACGGCCGAGCAGGTCCAGGCGCTGCACGATGCCACCGACGGGTGGGCTGCGGCGCTGTGGCTGGCTTCGCTTGCGCTGTAAAATCATCCCGATCAGCATCAATTCATACAACATTTTTCCGGTTCGAACGAGGCGATCGCATCGTATCTTGCAGAAGATGTGTTGGCGCAAAAGCCAGAACATCTGCAGCAATTCATCCTGCAAACGAGCATACTGGATCGATTTTGCATCGCAAGCTGCAATGCGGTGACGGGCCGCGATGACGGCAAGCAATTGCTCGACGAAGTCCAGCGCTCCAACATGTTCATCACGCCAATCGACGAACAGCGCCTTTGGTTCCGCTACCACCCGCTCTTTGCCGCATTTTTGCGCGCGCAACTGACGCTGCGTCATCCTGGTCTGGCGTGCCTGCTGCATCGCCGCGCAGCTCATTGGTATCTGGAACAGGACAAGCCGATCGCCGCCCTCGATCATGCTGCTGCCGCCGGCGACGATCAACTGTTGCTGGCATTGCTGGATCAAAAAGCCGAAGCACTCTTGCTGCAAGGCCGGGTCCGGTTGCTGGCACGCTGGTTCGACCGCTTGCCGCGCGCCAGTTTGCTTGCTCATTCAAAGCTGACCTTCGTCTATGGCGCAGTGCTGATCCATACCAATCGCAGCGCCGATGCGCTAGCCTTGCTGCAATTTGGCAATGCCGGCGCAGCCGCGCCGATGTCATCTCCGGCCGCGCTGGTATTGCGTGCATTCGGCCTGGTCATGCTGGACCGGGTTGAGGAAATGGCCGCGCTATGGAGGGATCCGGATTTGCTCGCATACGATGGTGGCGAGCCTTATTTGCAACCGCTCCTGATGATCGCCTGCGTCTATTACTGCGCGAACGTCGGGCGCTTTCTGGAAGCGCGCCAGGTGCTGGACCGCGTTGCGCGGCACGAACCCAGTGCCAGAACGCTGATCAAGGGCGCCGTGGCCGGCTACATGAACAGCATGCTCGACATGTTGCAGGGGAATTTTCGTTCCGCTGCCGCGCGCATGTGCCTGCTGATCGGGGACCAGGCGCCGACAGGCGGTGCCAGATATGGCGCTGACAGCTTCTTTGCCAGCATTTATCTGGCCGAAATCCGCTATGAAACCGGCGCTCTCGATGAAGCCAGGCAACTGTTGCAAATGGCCCTGCCGCAAGTCAAGGAAGCCGGTATTCCGGATCACTTGATCACCAGTCATGTCATTTATGCGCGCATCATGCGCGCCGAAAACCATGTCAACGATGCGTTGCAAACGCTGTTCGACATGGAGCAACTGGGCATGCAACGCGGTCTGGCGCGCGTGGTCGGCATGGCGCGCATTGAGCGCGCGCGCGGCGCCATTTTGGATGGCAACCTGGTCGCCGCCAGGGAAATGCTGGCCCTGGTCGGCAGCGCGCCGGTCCGTGCGCATGCCGATTTCCAGCCGATCACCGACGATATCGATAGCGTGATGCTGGCGCGATGGCGGCTCGATATCCATGACGGGCGGGCGGCTACCGTCGTGCCCTTGTTGAAAGCGCATCTGGAGGACGCTTGCGGGCGTGGCCGCGTGCGTTATGCGCTGCGCACCAGGGTTCTTTATGCGCTGGCGCAAGCGACTGCGGGGCACGGCGACGATGCGCAGCGCACCATCATCGAAGCGCTGCAGGGATCGGTGGCAGAAGAGGGCATCCGCATCTTCCAGGATGAAGGTCCGGCATTGCTGGCCTTGATAACGCAGTATCTGGAAAGCATGCGTGGCGCTGGCAACGCCACGCTGCATCGGTTTGCAGAAAAAATTCTCGGTAGCGAGCAACCGGGCGCTGCCATGAACAATTGCCAGAACGGCCGGTCGCACAGCGCAGGCAGCGGCGAGGTAACCGAACGCGAACGCGACGTGTTGCGTCTGCTGGTCAACGGCGACGGCAACCGGACGATTGCCGAGAAATTGTTTGTGTCCGTCACGACCGTGCGCACCCATTTGCGCAATATCAACCTGAAGCTCGATGCCCACAATCGCACCGAAGCCATCGCCATTGCCCGCAAGCGCGGGATCATCTCTTAGGCCCGGGCATCAGCGCTCGCGGCTGCGTCCATGACCTGATTCGCGGCCTTGTTTGGGTCCGTGTTCCTGACCTTCCCGAGCTCGCACTGGCCCCAACTCCGGTTTGCGCTGTGCTCGATCTTGATGCGCGGCGCCGTGCGACCCGCTGCGCTGCTTTCTGTCGGGTCTTGCCCGGTACGGCTGTTCTTGCGGCCGATAGCGGCGCCCTGAGTGGCGCAGCTGATCATCGTGCCGCGCCGCTCACGCCGGTAAGCCTGATGCCGATGCCTGCCTGAGCCGTCTGCGCGCCATCAAATGTAAGCCAGACTTGGCGGGTGAATGCGGCAAAAGAGCCACCATCGATAAATATTAATAAAATATAAAAATTATATATTAATCAATATATATTATTAAATAATCATTAATCATGGCCCACACCACCTGATTTGACGGGCGGTTTTTTGAAGCCATGCCTGACCACGTAGTTTTTTTGCTTCTCTTTTTTTCAGGCAGGTTTTTCATTTTTCCATCACGCATCATGGAGAAAAAATGACCTATTTTCATCGCTTGCTGTGGAGCAAAAAAACCAGAATGGCGGCGACTGGCGCCGAATTGTCGTACTGTCATCGAGCCGTTGCAGGCGCCGCTGGCGTCGATGCCGGCGCGGTTTGCGCAGCATCGCATGCAGCACATTTGGCCGTTCTGACGCCGCTGTTGATCGGCCTTGGTGCAGGTTCGTTCGCCGCGCATGCCGAGCCGTTTGCCGATTTTCCGGGCAGCGCTACGCTGCTGGCGGCGTCCGATGCCAGTCTGGGCAAGGCCGGCAATGGGCTGATCTTCGACGGCGGCACGCTGCAAACGACGACTTCATTTACCACCCGGCGCAACCTGGCCCTGACCGGGAATGCCCGCATCAGCACCGATGATGGTGCGGTGCTGATGGCGACTGGCATATTGTCGGGCGCCGGGCGCATCGTCAAGGCAGGCAATGGCGCGCTGGTACTGGGCGCGGACAATGCCGACTGGACTGGCGGCATGACG
>JBLHNV010000253.1:0-4676 GCA_047623125.1 Janthinobacterium sp.
TCAAGGTCATCGAAGCTCCTCAAGCGGGGCTGGGACACGCTTGATCGACATGTCAGGTCGAGCGCCTTTTTTTGACGTGTTGCGCCGGTCAGATTCGCTTGCCAAATACATTCCTGCCGGCATCAATGAGTCCCTCCGGTTGCGCCAGTGCCATGTCGACCAAGGGGCGCGCCGGGATGTCCTTTGGCCACCATTGCATGCGTTGGCGCGGCGCGTTTGTGCGTGTCTTGTGCCGCACATGCGCGCCCCGCTGGCCTGGCAAAAAGCTGGAGAACAATGATGCAATGGTTAAGCATGAGCTTACGCATGACGCGGTTGCGAATGGGCGCGGCGCTTTGCGCCGTGCTTGTCGTTGGCGCCGCACCGACTTTGAGCACGGCGGGCACGTTGATCATCGAAAGCTGGCGCGGGGACGACAAGGCGGTGTGGGACGCCGTGCTGATCCCGGCATTTCAGAAAAAGTATCCCGGCATCGATGTGAAGTTTTCACCGACCGCACCGACTGAATACGACTCCAGCCTGAACGCGCGCCTGGCTGGTGGCACCGGCGGCGACCTGCTCGCTTGCCGTCCCTTCGATGTGTCGCTGTCGCTGTACAGGCATGGCCATCTCGACAAACTCGACGGCAAGGCCGGCATGGAAAATTTTCCGCCTTCGGCCAAGGTGGCCTGGCAGACCGATGATGGCAAAAGCACTTTTTGCATGCCGATCGCATCGGTGATACACGGCTTCTTTTACAACAAGGCGATCTTCAGGGAGCTCAAATTGCTGCCGCCGAAGACCGAGGATGCTTTCTTCAAGGTGCTGGAAACGGTCAGCAATAGCGGCAAATACGCGCCGCTCGCGCTGGGTACGGCCGACCAGTGGGAATCGCATCAACTGCTCTTCACCAGCATCGGCCCGAATTACTGGCACGGCGAGGAGGGGCGCAGGGCGCTTATTGCCGGCAAGGCCAGGTTCACCGATCCGCCCTTCGTCGCCGCCTGGGAGTATGCGGCCAGGATCGGCACTTATCTGTCAAAAGGTGCCAGCGCGCAAACCTATGGCGACAGCCAGAACCAATTTTCGCTGGGCCGGGCCGCCATTTATCCGGGTGGCTCGTGGGACATCGCTTACTTCAGCGAAGACCCGGAAATGGCACTGGGCGTCTTCCCGCCGCCGGTGCCCAAGCCCGGCGATCAGTGCTACATCTCGGATCATACCGATATCGGCATGGCCGTCAACGCGCGCTCAGAAAACAAGGCCGACGCTTATGTCTTGCTGGCCTGGATGGGTTCGAAGGAATTCGCCGATCTTTATACCAATAAGGTGACCGGATTCTTTTCGCTGTCCAGACATCCGATCACGGTCAAGAATCCGATTGCCCGGCAGATGCTGGACTGGCGCGCCACTTGCGATTCCACCATCCGCCTGAACGCGCAAGTGATGAACCGCGGTTGGCCGAGCATGGAAATTGAAATGTGGGTCGTGAACGCGCGCGTGTTGAATGGGACGCTGTCGGCCAGGGACGCGGCTCAGCAGATCCAGTCCGGCTTCGCCAAGTGGTACCAGCCGCAGCAATAGACCGAAACTCGAAACGTCGATCCTGCGCCACCGGTTCCGGCCCAGACGAACATGGCTTTGCCACGCCAGTGGCGGTTTTTTATTCAGTTTGGAGATCCACAGTGAAAAAACGCTTTCCGTGGCATGTCATGCTGTTTCTCGCGCCGGCGCTGGTGATCTATACGCTGTTCAGCGCGCTGCCATTGATCGACACGCTGCGCCTCGGATTTTATGACACCAGCGCATCGGGCAGTCACCGTTTTACCGGCTGGTCCAACTACGCCACCATCTTGTTGGATGCGCATTGGTCGCACGCGTTCTGGAACGCGATGTGGAACAACGCCAAATTCTTCCTGATCCACATGCTGGTGCAAAATCCGATCGCCCTGTTGCTGGCCACGCTGTTTTCCATCAAGGGCGTGAAGGGCGAGCGCACCTATCGCACGCTGATCTTTTTGCCGACCCTGATGTCGGTAGTCATCATCGGCTTCATCTGGCAGTTGATCCTCTCGCCGCTGTGGGGCGTTGGCGAATCGCTGCTGACCTACGTCGGACTGGGCCGCTACTTCGCGCCCTGGCTGGGGCAGGAATCGACGGCGCTGCTGACCATCGCCTTGATCTCGGTCTGGCAATACATCGGCATCCCGATGTTGCTGATCTACGCGGCTTTGCTGGCGGTACCGGAAGAGATCATCGAGGCTGCACGCGCCGAGGGCGCCAGTGCGCTGCGTATTTTCTGGGACATCAAGCTGCCGCTGATCTGGCCGACGCTGGGACTGGTGACCATTCTCACCTTTGTCGCCAACTTCAACGCCTTCGATCTGGTGTATTCAATCAAGGGCGCGCTGGCCGCGCCGAACTACGCAACCGACATCCTCGGCACGCTGTTCTATCGCACCTTTTTCGGCTTCCAGTCGCAAGTTGGCAGCCCGACCATGGGTGCGGCGGTGGCGACATTGATGTTCCTGGTGATACTGTGCGGCGTCGGGGCATACTTTTTTTTCGTACAGCGCAAGCTGATACGCTACGAAATGTAACGCAAGGGCGACGATGAAACAGCCGACGATGAAACAATCTCTCTACCGGCCGCTCGGCAAGATCGGCATCCATGCGATTTTGGGCGGCTACACGCTGCTCGCGCTATTTCCAATCTTCCTGATCCTGATTAACGCAGTCAAGACGCGGGCCGCGATTTTCGACAATCCGATGGCGCTGCCGAGCGTCGAAACGTTTTCGCTGATCGGCTTCCACAAGGTGCTCGCGGGCACGAACTTCCTGCTTTACTTCGGCAACAGTCTGGTCGTGACCGTGCTCTCGCTGCTGTGCATTGTGCTGTTCGGCGCGATGGCCGCCTGGGCCTTGACCGAGTACACTTTTCCGGGCCGGTCGACGCTGGTCTGGTTTTTTGCCGTCGGCATCATGGTGCCGATCCGCCTCGGCACCGTATCGATCCTCGAGCTGGTGGTCAAGCTCGATCTGGTCAATACGCTGACGGCGCTGATCCTGGTCTACACGGCGCAGGGCTTGCCGCTGGCGGTGATGATCTTGTCCGAATTCGTGCGCCAGGTGCCCAAGGAATTGAAGGATGCGGCCCGTTGCGACGGTGTCGGCGAATGCACCATTTTCTTTTACGTGATCTTGCCTTTGATCCGCCCTGCCATCGCCACCGTGGCGGTGTTTACGATGCTGCCGGCCTGGAACGACCTATGGTTTCCCCTGATTCTGGCGCCGTCCGAGAGCACCAAGACGGTCACGCTCGGCGTACAGCAATTCATCGGCCAATACGTCACCGATTGGAATGCCGTGCTGGCGGTGCTGACGCTGGCGGTGCTGCCGGTGCTGCTGGCTTACGTTATTTTTTCTCGTCAACTGATCCGTGGCCTCACTTCCGGCGCGGTCAAATAATGGCTTTCATGGTCAAATAATGGCTCTCGTGGTCAGACAAGGCTCCCATGGCGAACGTGCATCTGAAACAAGTCCGCAAATCGTATGATGGCAAGACCGACGTGCTGGCCGGGATCGATCTCGAGATCATTGACGGCGAATTCGCCGTGTTGGTGGGGCCGTCCGGCTGCGGCAAAACCACCTTGCTGCGGGTGTTGTGCGGCCTGGAACCCATTAGCGGTGGCACGATGTCGATTGACGGCCAGATCGTCAATGACTTGCCACCGGCCGAGCGCGGCATCGCGATGGTGTTCCAGTCATATGCGCTGTATCCGCACATGACGGTATACAAGAACATGGCTTTCGGCCTGAAGGTCGCCGGCGAAAAAAAGCAAGGCATCGCGCGCCGCGTCCAGCATGCGGCGGCGATTCTGGAAATCGACCATTTGCTGGAACGTCTGCCGCGCGAGTTGTCCGGTGGCCAGCGCCAGCGAGTTGCCATCGGCCGCGCGATCGTGCGCGAACCGCGGCTGTTCCTGTTCGACGAACCGCTGTCGAACCTGGATGCGGCGCTGCGCGTGCAGACCCGGCTTGAAATCGCCAAGCTGCACCGGCAATTAGGCGCCACCATCGTCTACGTTACCCACGACCAGGTCGAGGCGATGACGCTGGGCGACAAGATCGTGGTGATGAACGAGGGCCGGATCGAGCAAGCAGGTTCGCCGCTGACGTTGTACCAGCAACCGGCCAATCTGTTCGTGGCAACCTTCATCGGCTCGCCAAAGATGAATTTGTTCAGCGGCAAGATCGACGCCATCGACGACGCCGGCGTGCGCGTCGCCTTGCGCTGCGGCGAAGTCTTGATCAGCGTACTGGCCAACGTGGCGCCGGGCCACGCCAAGCCTGGCGACGCCGTCACGGTCGGTCTGCGCGCCGAGCATATCCAGGAAAACGCCGGCGCCGACGCCGACATCCGCTTCGATGGCGTGGTCAACATCGTCGAGAGCCTGGGCGAGGCCAATATCATCTATCTGACCTTGCCAAATGGCGAGGACATTGTGCTGCGCGGCGACGGCGACTTGCAAGTGAACCTCGGTGCGGCGCTGACGGTGTCGGCTCCGACCTCTGCCTTTCATGTATTCGATGCAGGCGGACAGGCGCTGCGCCGCCTGAAGCCTGGCAACATGATCGCCTCCAGGCGGGTGGCTTGAGCGCAGACGAACAGCGCATCTTTTTCCGCATTTCCCCGT
>JBLHNV010000254.1:0-4660 GCA_047623125.1 Janthinobacterium sp.
GTCGACATGATGCTGTCCGATAACCAGTTCGGCGATGCCGGCGCGCGCATCGTCATCGAAGAATTCCTGGCCGGCGAAGAAGCGAGCTTCATCGTCATGTGCGATGGCAAGAACGTCTTGGCACTGACCACCAGCCAGGACCACAAGCGCCTGAAGGATCACGACGAAGGCCCGAACACGGGCGGCATGGGTGCCTACTCGCCGGCGCCGATCGTCACACCCGAAATGCATGCCCGCGTGATGCGCGAAGTCATCAACCCGACCATTCTGGGCATGGCCAAGGACGGTATTCCATTCTCCGGTTTCCTGTACGCCGGTCTGATGATCGATGACCAGGGCAATCCGAAAACGCTGGAATTCAATTGCCGCATGGGTGACCCGGAAACGCAACCCATCATGGCACGCATGAAGACCGATCTGGTCGGCGTCATGGAGCATGCGGTCAACGGCACGCTGGACGCGGTCAAACTGGAATGGGACCGGCGCACGGCAGTTGGTGTCGTGATGGCCGCGGCCGGCTATCCCGAACAACCGGTCAAAGGCGATGTAATCGAAGGAATACCCGCCGAAACCGACGATTCGGTCACTTTCCACGCCGGCACAATCGAAGTCGATGGCAAGTTGCTCACCAATGGCGGACGCGTTCTGTGCGTCGTCGGCCTCGGCGATGGCGTCAAGATGGCGCAAAAGAAGGCTTATGCAACGCTCGAACAGATCCACTTCGACGGCGCCCAATGGCGGCGCGACATTGGCTGGCGCGGGCTCAAGCACTGACTTTGCCGTTGCTTGTCGGGTTATGCTGCGAGTTACGCCGCATTAACCCGACCTATCATAAAAACGTGAGGCGGGGTACAATCACCCCTGATTTTTTATTCTATCTTGCTCGCCCTCAATGTCATCGCCCCCTTCCCCTAATGCCGTCAAGGCTTATTTGCTCGACCTGCAAAACGCGATCGTGCAAGCGCTCGAAGTGCAGGACGGCAAGCCATTCGCGCTTGACGCGTGGCAACGTCCGGAAGGCGGCGGCGGTCTGACGCGGGTCGTCGAAGAAGGCCATGTGCTCGAGCGCGGCGGCGTCAATTTTTCGCATGTGATGGGCGCCAGTTTGCCAGCCTCGGCGGCGGCCAGCCGGCCCGATCTCGGCGGCCAGCCATGGGAAGCGATGGGCGTGTCACTGGTGCTGCATCCGCGCAATCCGCATGCCCCCACCGTGCACATGAACGTGCGGTTTTTCACCACGACCAACGCCGCCGGCGACCCGGTCTGGTGGTTCGGCGGTGGCATGGACTTGACGCCGTATTACGGCTACGCCGACGATGCGCGCCATTTCCACCAGAGCTGCTGCGATGCGCTGACGCCGTTCGGTGCGGATCTGCACCCGAGATTCAAGACCTGGTGTGACGATTATTTCTACCTGAAGCACCGGCGCGAGCCGCGTGGCGTGGGTGGCATCTTCTTTGACGATGTCAATGAAGGCGGATTCGAACATTGCTTTGCGATGATGCGCAGCGTCGGCGACAGTTTCATCGATGCTTACCTGCCTATTCTGGCGCGGCGCAAGGATCTCGACTATGGCGAGCGCGAGCGCGATTTTCAGGCCTATCGGCGCGGCCGCTATGTCGAGTTCAATTTGGTGTATGACCGCGGTACGTTGTTCGGTTTGCAATCGGGCGGACGCACCGAAGCGATATTGATGTCGATGCCGCCGCTGGTCAAGTGGCGCTATGACTGGCAGCCTGAAGCAGGCAGCCCCGAGGCCGCGCTGTATTCGGACTTCCTGGTGCATCGCGACTGGCTGCAAGCGTGACACAATGCGTGGCGCTGCTGGGCGGCAGCTTCGATCCGGTGCATTGCGGTCACGTTGCGCTGGGCAGCCATTTCGCCAGCTTGCTGAAGGCCGATCAATTGCGCGTGATTCCGGCCGGCGCACCATGGCAAAAAAGGCCTCTGCAAGTGAGCGGCGAGCAGCGCGCCGACATGGTGCGGCTCGCGTTTGCCGCACTGGAAACCCCGGTCGTGGTCGACTTGCAGGAAATCGAGCGGGCCGCACCGACTTACACCATCGATACGCTGCGTCAGTTGCGCAGCCAATTCGGGCCGCAGGCGTCGCTGGTTTTTCTGATCGGATCAGATCAGTTACAGCGGCTCGCCAGTTGGCACCAATGGAGGCAATTATTCGATTATGCCCACATCGGTGTCGCGGCCCGTCCCGGTTTCGCACTGAGCGGGCCGGATGTGCCGTCAGAAGTGGCGGCCGAGTTCGTCCGCCGCCAGGGCACCGTGGAGCAAATACGCCATACGCCACACGGCTTGATTTACTTGGCACAGGACTTCGCGGCGGACATCTCCGCCACCCAAGTACGCGCGGCATTGCAACGCGGTGAAACGGCAAATATGCTTATCCCCGAGGTAGTGCTAGACTACATAAAACAACATCATCTATACAAAAGCTAAATGGATATCAAAAAACTACAAACTCTCGTAATTGACGCGCTCGAAGACGTCAAGGGCCAGGACATCACCGTGTTCGACACCGCACACCTGACCAGCCTGTTCGACCGCATCGCGATCGTATCGGGCACGTCAAACCGCCAGACCAAGGCGCTGGCCGCTTCGGTGCGTGACAAAGTCAAGGAAAACGGTGGCCAGATCATCGGCATCGAAGGCGAAGACACCGGCGAATGGGTACTGGTCGATCTGGGCGACATGATCGTCCACATCATGCAGGCGCCGATCCGCGCTTACTACCGACTCGAAGAAATCTGGGGCGACAAGCCGGTGAAACTGGGCGCGGCCAAGCGTGTCGCTTCCAAGCGCACCGCGTCCGAGTCGGCCGAAGAGCCAAAAAAAGTGGCGCGTCATCTGGCCGCACATCAGGTGGCCACCGAAGTGAAGCCGGTCATCGAGCGCAAAGCTGCAGCGCTCAAGAAAGCACCAGCGGCCAAGAAACCGGTCGCATCGAAAGCGGTCGGCAAGACGGTGAAGATCGCTGCCACGAAGAGCGAATCGGCTGCCGTCAAGGCGCTGAAAGCGCTGCCAAAGAAACGCACTCCGGCCGTCGCCAAGACACCGAAGGTGGCAGCGGAAAAAGCCGAACCGGTCGTCAAGGCAAAAAAAGTCGCTGCCGACAAGGTGCCGGCGAAGATCGTCATCAAGCGCATCAAAAAAACCGCAGAGTAAGGCTGCATGCAGCTCATCATCGCTGCTGTGGGGCACAAGATGCCGGCCTGGATAGCGGCCGGCTTCACCGAATATGCAAAGCGGATGCCACCCGAACTGCGCATCGTGCTCAAGGAGATCAAGCCGGTCGAACGCTCAGGCAGCAACACTGCTGCGAGCGCGATGCTGCTTGAACGCGGCCGCATCGAGCAAGCCCTGCCCAAGGGCGTGCGCATCATCGCGCTCGACGAGCGCGGCAAGGATCTGACCAGCGTCGGCTTGTCGCAGCAGCTGATGGCCTGGCAACAGGATGGGCGCGATACCGCGTTCCTGATCGGCGGTGCCGACGGACTCGACCCGGAACTGAAGGCGCGCGCCGAAGGCTTGATCCGCATCTCCAGTCTGACCTTGCCGCATGGTATGGTCCGCGTGGTGCTGGCCGAACAACTGTACCGCGCCTGGTCGATTACACAAAATCACCCTTACCACCGGGTTTAATAAAAGCCTGAGAGTAGCCACATGATGATAGCGCCGACCGCCCAGATTTACCTTGCGTCGAAAAGTCCGCGGCGGCGCGAATTACTGCGCCAGATCGGCGTTGACTTCGAATCGCTGATCTTGCGCAGCGCCGGCCAGCGTGGCCCTGACGTCAGCGAAATAGTGCATCCGGGCGAAGCGGCTCCAGATTATGTGGCGCGCGTTGCCAATGAAAAAGCGGCCTTCGGATGGGCCGTGCTGCTGCAGCGTGGCCTCGTGCTGCGCCCGGTGCTGGCGGCCGACACCAGCGTCGTCATCGATGGCGACATCCTCGGCAAACCGGCAAACCCGGACCAGGCGACGGCAATGCTGGAACGGCTGTCGGGCCGCACGCATCAAGTGCTGACCGCGCTCGCAGTCCACCACGAGGGCGGCATTGAGCAGGTTACGCAAGTGTCCGACGTGCGCTTCGGTATCTTGTCACCATCGGCGATCAAGGCTTACTGCGCCACTCAAGAACCTTACGACAAGGCGGGCGGCTATGGCATTCAAGGTGCTACCGCCCTCTTCGTCGAGCATATTCAAGGCAGCCATTCGGGCATCATGGGGCTGCCGCTGTTCGAAACTGCACAATTGCTGCGCCGGGCCGGCATCCCCATCTTGTGAGATGCCCGCTCCGGACTCCGATCACTCTAGCTGACACCCAGACCGATGAATGAAGACATCCTGATCAATATCACCCCGCAGGAAACCCGGGTCGCACTGATTTTGCAAGGCGCGGTGCAGGAATTGCACATCGAACGCACGCTCACGCGCGGCCTGGCCGGCAATGTCTATTCCGGCAAAGTGGTGCGGGTGCTGCCGGGCATGCAGTCGGCATTCATCGACATCGGCCTGGAGCGCGCCGCCTTCCTGCACGTGGCCGATATCTGGGAAGCGCGTACCCACGACGGCACTGCGGTAACGCCGGCACCGATCGAAAAAATCCTGTTTGACGGTCAGGTGCTGACAGTGCAAGTGATCA
>JBLHNV010000255.1:0-4660 GCA_047623125.1 Janthinobacterium sp.
CTGCACTGATGATGAGGAGACCAGAATGCGTAGCAGAAAGTTGGCCGGGGCAGCTTGTTGACTTGGCCCCGGCCTCCACCAAACGATAAAACCAACGGCAATGCTGGTATATAAATTGAAAAGAAAATTGATCATGAACTGCATCAAAAAATTCTTGCGCGACGAAGAGAGCATGAGCTCGATCGAAGTGACAATGCGCGCCGTTTTGATTCCGCTCGGTATCATTGTCGCCATGACGGCGATCGTCACTAAATTGACTGGCGCATCTGTAAAACTAAAGGGGTAAGTCCCCCATTTTTTTGATGAAAAAGACAGGGGCCAAGCCCGATTTTCGCAGCATGTCCAGAAATGCAGAGCAATGTTCTGTCAATGCTGTTGGCAATCCCTGATTTTTCCAGGCAATTGTGGCTCAATATTGCCGATCAGCGCATGCAGCGCGCTAGGCTGGCATATCGATTACGTCGAACGGCGCCTTCATCTGGACCAGAAATGCCAGCACGCCAGCTTCCCGTTCGGCCATGCTCTGGCCGCTGCTCAGTTCGATGGTGGCGCGTAAGCCTGGCAGCGCTTCGACGATATCGGCGCTGGCGTGAGCGGCGATCAGCAGCGCAACCAGATTGCCCGGGTTGCCGTTGCGACGCATCCGTTCATCGAGCACGCCGAGCAGCGCGCGCTGCATGCGCGGCGTCGGATTGGTGATTTGGGAAAATATTGCGGGTGTATTGGCGATTGCCGCGCACAGCCGGCGCTCGATCTGTTCGGGCTTCACGTCGGAAGCGATGTCGAAATAGGCGCCGTTCCAGCGTGTGCGCGCATGCGGATGGCCGGGCGGGAATGCATCGGCGCTGTCGAAGCCGCAGATGCGGCTCAGATGCCTGAGCCACGCGAGGAAAGTGGTATTCATACGACGATTGTAGCTGACCCGGGGCACTTGGTATTGGCTGTACTGCTGATCTGGTTTCCGCCCCTGTGTTTGTATGGGGCGTGCTGCTGGTCTTGCCGGGGGCGAGGCTCATGGCCGGGAGCACGAGCGTCCCGGACGCCCCGGACGCCCGGTAAATTTGCGGCCTGGTCAGCTGGTCGCGTATTCACCGAGGCGACCGGCCCGGAAGTCCGCCATCGCGGTGACCAGTTCGGCTTGCGTATTCATCACGAAGGGACCGTGTTGCGCGATCGGCTCGCCCAGCGGCTGGCCTGCGATCAGGATCACGCGGGCGCCTTCGGTGCCATCCGCAGCAGCATCGATCCTGACGCCATCGGTGCCTGCCACCGTTTCCAGAATCGCCATCCGCGCCTGTTGCACCGCCGTGCCATTCACGCTGACCGCACCGCGCAGCGTGTAGAGGAGGGCATTGTGGCCTTCTGGCAATTGCTGGCTGAAGCGGGTACCTGGCGCAAGCGTGATGTCGAGGTAAATCGGCTCGGTGACCGGGCGCTGCACGGCGCCATCGATGCCGTGGCTGCGCCCGGCGACCACCTTCACCGTCACGCCATCCTCAGTCACGAAGCACGGCACTTGTGCATCGGAAAAATCGCGATACCACGGCTGGCACATCTTTTCTCCGGACGGCAGATTCAGCCACAGCTGGAAGCCTTCCATGACGCCATCTTGCTGCTCCGGCATTTCCGAGTGGATCACGCCGCGCCCGGCCGTCATCCATTGCATGCCGCCGCTCGAGAGCAAGCCTTCATTGCCGGCGCTATCCTTGTGCCGCATGCGCCCGGTGATCATGTAAGACACGGTTTCGAAGCCGCGGTGCGGATGCTCCGGAAAACCGGCGATATAGTCGTTGGCCTGATCGCTGCCGAACGCATCGAGCATCAGGAAAGGGTCGAGGCGGCGCTGCAGCGTTTGCGTCAGAAGGCGATTGATCTTGACGCCGGCGCCATCCATCACGGACTGGCCTTTGAGCACCTGTTCGATACCACGCGCGCGCTGCACCCGATCGGATATTACCTGCATCGATGGCAATGAAGTCATGCTGTTCTCCTTGCTTGTGTTGTCTGTGTTCGCTGCTGCGCCAGCACGCTCAGGCCGGATGTCCGGATCTAGGTCAAGGCGCTGCTGCTTGATTGCTGCTGATTTTTTTACACCAACACTGCGTTGATTTGCGCTTCGGCGTCGGCCTGCGCGCGCAGTACCGCTTCCGGGCCAAAACCCATGCCTTCGGCGTAGATGAATTGTACGTCCGTCATGCCGAGAAACGCCAGCATCGTCTTCAGATGTGGCACCTGATTGTCGGTCACGCCATCGCGGTGCACGCCGCCGCGCGCCACCGCAACATAGACTTTTTTGTCTTTTAGCAATCCTTCCGGACCGGCTTCGGTGAAGCGGAATGTCACTTGCGCGCGCGCAATTGCATCGAACCAGCTTTTCAATTGCACGGTGATGCCGAAGTTGTACATCGGCGCGCCCAGCACAAGGACGTCGGCAGCCTGTATTTCAGCGATCAAGACATCGTCTTGAGCGACGCGCGCGCTTTGTTCTGCGCTGCGCTTGTCTTGCGGTGTAAACAATGCCTGCAGCGTGGCCTCGTCGATGATCGGGTGCGGCTCCGTAGCCAGGTCGCGCCGAACCAGGGTGGCCCCTGGCGTGGCAGCGATCAGGCGGGCTACGATGGTATCGGCCAGGCGGGTCGATTCGGAACCGGTGCTGCGTGCGCTAGAATTAATCTGAAGAATGTTCATGCTTTTGCTCCGTTGCTGGTATTGGTATGGAGCAACTTTATCAGTTCCAAAAACAATGCAGAAGACGTTAAAATGGATAACATTAACTCACTGGTGGAATAATTAAGCATGCTGAAAGCGCACTGATGGAACTCGACCCGAGCGACTTGCTGCTGTTTGCCCGCGTCGTCGAGTACGGCAGTTTCAGCCGCGCGGCGGAACGGGTCGGCTTGCCGAAATCGACGCTGTCGCGCCGCATCGCGCTGCTGGAAACCCGGCTCGGCGAGCGGCTGTTACAGCGCACTACGCGCAAACTGGCGCTGACCGAGTTTGGCGCCAGTTTGCTCGATCATGCGCAAAAAGTGGTCGAAGAAGTGGAAGCGGCCACTGCGCTGGTTCAGCATCGGCAACTGGAGCCGAGCGGCTTGCTGCGCATTTCGCTGCCCGGGGATTTTGCCAACTTTGCAATGGGCAAAGTGTTTTCGACGTTCATGCAGCGTTATCCGGCGATCACGCTTGAACTGGACTTGTCGCCGCGCCGCGTCGATCTGCTGGCCGAAAATTTCGATCTGGCGATAAGGATGGGCGACATGCCCGATGATGCGACGCTGGTGGCGCGGCGCGTGGCGATCACGACGCTGGCCCTGTATGCCTCGCCCGGCTACACGACGCTGCGCGGCTTGCCCGAGCATCCGGACGATCTGGCGCAGCATGACTTGTTGTGTCTGCCGCGCAAGGGCAGTCCCGCGCCGTGGGTGCTGACCCGCGGCAAGGTGCGCTGGGAGCGCCCGCTGCGTGCGCGTTTGCTTGCCAATTCACCGGAATTGCTGGTGCGCATGGCAGCGGCCGGCGCCGGCATCGCGATCAGTTCCGACCAGTTTGCGCTGTCGCACCTGGAGCGCGGCGAACTGGTGCGGATCCTGCCGGAATGGCATTTGCCGGCCAGCGCAGGCTGGGCCGTGTTTCCGGGCCGGCGCCTGATGCCAGCCAAGACGCGCGCTTTTCTAGACCTGATGGAAGCGATGATCGGCGTCGATGCGCCGCGTTGATATGTTCATGATGATGACTTGCAATTGGCCATCAGCTGGCCCAGCCGTACGGCGCCGGCAGCTTGCCATGCCGGATTAAATTCCAGCACATCCTTGGGGAACAGCATGACAACTGTCGAGCCGAGCAGGAAGCGCCCCAGTTCATCGCCTTTTTTCAGGCGGATATCTTGATCTTCATATTGCCACTCGCGTATTTCCCTGCTGCGCGGCGGATTGACGACGCCATGCCAGACGGTCGCCATGCTGCCGACGATGGTGGCGCCGACCAGCGTCATCACGAAGGGTCCTCGGCTGGTCTCGAATACGCACACCACCCGCTCATTACGGGCAAACAAGTTGGGTATGCCGCGCGCCGTCGTCGGATTGACCGAAAACAGCTGGCCCGGTATGTAGATCATCCGGGTCAGACGGCCATCGACAGGCATGTGTATCCGGTGGTAATCCTTCGGACTCAGGTACAGATTGGCGAAACTGCCATGCCGGAAGTTGTTCGCCAGTTGTGCGTCACCGCCGACCAGCGCCGCGATCGAAAAATGGTGACCCTTGGCCTGGAATAGTTGGTCATCAAGAATCGGGCCGAACTGGCTGATGCGGCCATCGACCGGACAGACGTAATCGGCATCAGAGATCGGGCGCGCGCTTGCCTTCAACGCACGGGTAAAGAATTCATTGAAGCTGGCATAGCTTGCCGGATCCGGATTTTGCGCTTCATCCATGTTGACGCCGTAGCGCCCGATGAACCAGCGTATCAGCCGCGTCGTCAGCGCGCCACCCTTGGCGCCGGCAATGCGCCCGGCAAACTTGGTCATCGCTTGCTTGGGCATCAGGTACTGCGGTAATACGGCTAAACGATCGGACACGGGGAACCTTTGACAAAAACAGCAAGAGAACAAAACAATAGCGCGAGGCAGCAAGAGAGCGGTGTCGGATTATAACGGCGCATG
>JBLHNV010000256.1:0-4650 GCA_047623125.1 Janthinobacterium sp.
TCGCGTGCTGAGTGCGGTGCGCGGCGCCAAGATTGGCCGCGTGTATGCCGAAAACGAGTTCGATCTGGGGCGTCTGGAGCATCTGCGCGAGCGCATGGTCGAAGCGGGCCGGGCTTGCATTCATCCCGATTATCGCGGCGGCAGCGTGATCATGCTGTTATGGTCCGGCCTGGCCGAGTACATGCGGCGCGAACGCTGTGACTACCTGGTCGGCTGCGCCAGCATCAGTCTGGCCGATGGCGGCCATAATGCGGTAGCGGTTTATCATGCGCTGGTCGAAAAGCACATGGCGCCACCCGAATATCGGGTCACGCCGCATTTGCCATTCCCGGTGCATCAACTCGAAGCGGCGCACAAGCCGCAGGTGCCGCCGTTGATCAAGGGCTATTTGCGTTCGGGTGCATGGATGTGCGGCGATCCGGCCTGGGATCCGGATTTCGAGAGCGCCGATATTTTTCTGTTACTGCCGTTGTCGAATCTCGATGGCCGTTACGCCAGACACTACGGTGTAGCGCGGCTCTGAGATTGAGTTCGAGCGCGCTACAACGCCTGCAACGCTTGCAGGCGTTGTCATCAGTGCAGCGCAGTGGCCGACAATTCCTTCAGCTGGCGAATGCTGATGTCCGATTTTTCATGCATACGCAGCAAAATGGTGGCGCCGACGGCCAATTTCTGGTGACGGATCTTGCTGACGATCGGTGGCTGCACTTCCAGCACTCGGCATAATTCTGCATCATTTTTCAAGTTCATTGCTTCGATCAGTGTGTCGAGCAGCTTGTTCGGGACGAAGCTGGTTGGTTCGAGCGCACGAGCCCGGTTCATTGCTTCGATCATCTCCAGTTTTTTTTGGCGTACATTGTTCATCGGTGTTTCCAATGGATGGATGGGTGGGGGATGTATGACTTATTCGAGTACCCTACCGCCATCCAAATGATTGGCTAAAGGCAACAAACTGGATTTAATAATACTACAATAAGAATATTTTTGTCGTAATATAAAAAAATTAATCAATTGTTTGTTAAGACCAGTTGACTTAATTTTTTAGGTGAAATCCATTTTTGCTCAGGATGAGCGTGCGATCTGCCATGGCGGCGGCGGCATCGGAGTGTGTGACCATGATCGCACAAGTGTGATTGGCCTTGATTTCGCGCCGCAGCAGCGTCAGGATCGAACGCGCGGTGTCCGAATCGAGGTTGCCAGTGGGCTCATCGGCCAGCACCAGCGCCGGGCGGTGTACCAGTGCACGCGCAATTGCCACGCGCTGCATTTCGCCGCCCGACAAACGATGCGGGAAGTCGTGTCCGCGCCCGGTCAGTGCGACCGCTTCCAGCATGTCTTGCGCGCGCTGCTGCGGCAAGCCGTTCAGCAGCAGCGGCAACGCGATGTTTTGCAGCAAGGTCAGGTGCGGCAAGATATGGAAAGACTGGAATATGAAGCCCATGCTGGCGCGCCGCAGGCGCGTCGATGCGACGTCGTCCAAGGCCGAGATGCTGACGCCGTCGATCAGGATCGGATGTGCTTCGAGGCCGGCATCAGGCTGATCGAGTCCTGCAATCAGGTTCAGCAGCGTCGATTTACCGACGCCCGAGTCGCCCATGATGGCGACGAATTCGCCGGCATGGAAGTTCCAGCTCAGGTTTTTGATCAGAGGCGGACCACCGGCATACGATTTTGACAGTTGGCGCAATTCAAGCATGTTGTGAACTCTTTCAGCGGGTCAGCGCGCGTCGCATCGCAAAGCTGATCGCATCGACCAGCGCGACCAGCACCAGCATCGCTATGATGACAGTGGCCGCTCTTTGCATCTGGAAGAGTGACAAGTGGTATTTTAGCATCTGGCCCAGGCCGCCTGCGCCAACCACGCCCAGGATCGCTGCGGCGCGGATATTGTTTTCCCAGCGGTACAGCGTGTAAGAGAGCATTTGCGGCAATGTTTGCGGCAAGGTCGCGTAGAAAAATGCCGTTACCGGCGTCGCGCCATTGGTGCGCAAACTTTGTTCCGGCAGCGGCGTCGCATTTTCCAGCGCATCGGCGAACAGGCGTCCCAGCACACCGGAAGTATGCAATGCCAGTGCCAGCGTGCCGGCGAATGGCCCCAGGCCAGCGGCGATCAGCAGGATCGAGGCCCACACCAGTTCGGGAATCGAGCGCAGCACGTTGAGCAGCATGCGACTCAGCGAGCGCAGCACGGGACCGCAGCGGCCGGCCGCCGGCAAGGCAAAAAACAGGCCGGCGCAGGCCGCCAGCAGCGTGCCCAGTGCTGACATCGACAGCGTCTCAAGGGTCGCCCAGCTGCTCTTGATCAAAAATGGCGTGCTGGTATCGGGCGGCGCGAAACCGGCCAGAAATTCGCCCACGCTGGCCGCCGCCTGGGCACTGAAAAATTCAGCCCATTGCAGCTCCAGCGAGGTGAAACTGGCAACCACGAGCAGCAGCAGCGCCAGCGCCAGCAGTGCGCCTTCAATGCCGCGCGGCGGCGCCGTCGGCATGTCCGGATGCGTCGCTGTAAGGCGCGTCATGCCAGTCGCCTGCGCAGCATCTTGGACACTGCATCGGCTGCCAGCACCAGTAACACGAACACCAGCAACATCGAACACACTTCGTCGCCGGACAGCATTTTCATCGATTCATCCATTCTCTGTCCGAGGCCGCCGGCACCGACAAAGCCCATGACGACCGAGCCGCGGATCGCGCATTCCCAGCGGTACACCGTGTAAGACACCAGTTCCGAAGCCGCTTGCGGCAGCGCGCCGTACAGCAGCGCGCCTAGCCGGCTGCTGCCGTTGGTCAGCAGCGCATCGTTTGCCTGCGTTTCCGATGATTCGAGTATTTCGGCATAAACCTTGCCCAGCATGCCGCAATAGGTCAGTGCGATCGCCAGCACGCCGGCGGTCGGTCCGAGTCCGATGATGCGCACCAGTAGCAGCGCCCAGACCAGTTCGGGTACGCTGCGCAGTAACACCAGCAGTTGCCGCACGCCATGGCGCAAGAGGCGCGAGGCGAGGCGCATGCGGCCGGTGCCCAGTGTTGAGATCGACATCCGCTGTGTCACCAGCAAGGCGGCTGGAATCGCACCCAGCAGCGCCAGCGTCAATCCGGCGGTCGCGATGGCGACTGTTTGCCAGGTTTCGCGCAACAGCATCCACAAAAATTCTGAGGAGTGCGCCGGCGGAAAAAAGGCCAGCAGGAAGCGCCCGGTGGCATTCAAGCTTTGCTGGTCGAACAATATCCATGGCCGGAATTCGCTGAGCACCAGCATCGGCCACAACACGATCAGTGCCAGCACGGTCATCGTCACCCGCGTGCGCCAGGCGGGATCCGCGTGGCGTGGGTTGCGCAATTGCTTGGATGTCATGCGATGGGCAGCAATCAAAAACAGGCGCCGGCCGGGCGCCTGGAATGGTTGACTATCGCCGTGGGGGGCTCGGGAGGCGTGTGCGCTTCGTTGTGATACAGCTCTGCGATCATCGCATCGCTCACTTTCTGGCGCGGCAGATCGAAGGCGATGCGGCCATCCTTGAGCCCGACGATACGGGGAAAGCAAGCGCGCGCAATATCGACCTGATGCAGGCTGCAAACGAGGGTGGCGCCGCGCGCCGCCGCTTCTTGTTGCAGCGTGGCGATCGTCAGTTGCGACAGCGCCGGGTCGAGCGCCGACAGCGGTTCATCGACCAGCAGCACTTGCGCGTTCGACACCAGCAGACGCGCCAATGCACAGCGTTGGCGCTCGCCGCCCGAGAGCCGGTCTACCCGCGCATACAGTTTGTCGCCGAGGCCGAAGCGTACCAGCGCCTGGTAAGCCGCTTCCGGATCATTGGGTTTGACCAGTGATACCAACGCTTGCCATAAGCTCCATTGAGGCAGTCGGGCGGCCAGCACCGCCGTTACCACGCGCTGGCGCGGCGGCAGTGGCGGCGTCTGCGGGGCCAGAAACAGTTTGCCACGTAAGCGGTGCCGGACCCGCTCGGGCAGCGCCCATGGCGCGAGGCCGAACGCCGTGAAGCGCCCCGTATCGGGCTTGTGGGCGCACGCCAGCGTCGCGAGCAGCGTGGTTTTGCCGGCCCCGGACGGGCCGATAATGGCCAGTTGCTCGCCGGCGGCAATTTCCAGGCTGATGCCGTGCAGCACCACCGCATGGCCATCGCTCAAGTGACGCACGGTCAGATTTTCGAGGCTATAGGTGGACATCGCGCAGCGCCCGGAAAGAACGCAAAGTGGACATCGATTACTTCGTCAGCAAGCCGGCGTTTTGCGCCGCAGCTTCGATTGCCTGGTAGTTTTCAGCCTTGGTCGGGATGAACTTGGTGGCGCCTTGCAAGTCGAGGATGACCTTGTCCTTTGGATTGTCAGGGTCCAGCGTCAGAAAAGCGTCTTTCAGCTTCTTTTGCAGCTCGGCGTTCATGTCAGAACGCACGCTCCAGTTGTAATCGTAGTAACCGGGCGTCGTGTAAAACACGCGCACGACGGCGGGGTCGATTTTTTTCTGGGCGACCAGTTTTTCCCATACCGAGATGTTGACCGCACCTGCATCGACCTTGCCGCCAGCGACGGCAGCGACGGTGGCATCATGCGCACCGGAAAAAGCAATGCGCTTCAAGTCGGTATCCGGATCGATCTTTGCTGCCAGCAGGTACGAGCGCGGCATCAGGT
>JBLHNV010000257.1:0-4600 GCA_047623125.1 Janthinobacterium sp.
CGGCCATGACGTACAGATTGTGGCCGATCGCTTCCGACTGATTGCGCTCTTCGGCATCGATGCCGGGGAAAGCACCCGGCGTATCGACGAAGGTGAAGATCGGCAGCATGAATTTTTCCGCCAGCTTCATCAGGCGCATGGCCTTGCGATAGCCTTCCGGCTTCGGCATGCCGAAGTTGCGCAGCGCACGCTCCTTGGTGTCACGCCCTTTTTGATGGCCGATGACCATGCAGGGTTGACCATTGAAGCGCGCCAGACCGCCGATCATCGACAAGTCGTCGGCGTAAGTACGGTCGCCGTGCAGTTCGTGGAAATCGGTGAAAATCGCATTCACATAATCCATCGTGTACGGGCGCTGCGGGTGACGCGCAATTTGCGCCACTTGCCACGGTGTCAGCTTGGCGTAGATATCTTTCGTCAGTTGCTGGCTCTTTTTGTCCAGTCGGTCGATTTCTTCGGAAATGTCGACGGCGGAGTCATCCTGCACGAAACGCAATTCTTCGATCTTCGAATCGAGTTCGGCGATCGGCTGCTCAAAGCTAAGGAAAGTCGTTTTTATCATTATAAGTCCTTGTTGTTACAAGCCGCGGCGCGACGCCGCGGCGCATTATGGTAATGGAACGGATGCCGGAGCAGCGCAGGCATCAGTAGAAACAGGTTCCAGGCTACGCCACAAATACCAGGTGGCAACCGTGCGCCACGGCTCCCAGTTGGCCGACACTTCGCGCGCATCGCTGCGCGACACCGGTTCGCCTGAAAAGTAATTGACGCTGATGCCCCGGATCAAGCCGGGATCATCGAGCGGCAACACGTTCGGGCGCAGCAGATTAAATATAAGAAACATCTCGGCCGTGCGACGCCCGATCCCGCGGATCTGGATCAGTTCGGCGATGACCGCTTCATCATCCATCTGGTCCCACTGGCTGGCATGCACGCGCCGGGTCTTGAAATGGTCTGCCAGATCCAGGATGTATTCGGTCTTGCGCTTGGACAAGCCACAGCCGGCCAATTGCTCGGCGCCCGCCTTGGCCACTTGCCCCGGTGTGCATTTGGGGCACACCAGCAGCAACTTTTTCCACGCAGCGTCGGCCGATTTGGCCGTGATTTGCTGCGCAACGATGAGCCGCGCCAGTGTCGAAAACGGGTCATCGTGCCCTTCCAGATGCAGATCGCCGAATTGGGGAATGAGCTTGTTCATGATCCGGTCGCGCTTGATCAGCTCGCTTTTGGCCTGTTCCCAGTAACTGGGCACGGCCAGCAGCGTGGTATCGCCAACCCCATTTGCGCCCGGAACGCCGATCGCCATCATGCGCGACGCCAGTTGGTCGATCCGTCCGGTTTGTCTTCGAGAATGATGCCGGCCGCCAGCAATTGCGTACGAATGGCGTCGGACTGGGCAAAGTCGCGCGCTTTCTTGGCCGCGATACGGCGCACGATCGCTTGCACGACATCGACTTCGGACAGCGCATCAAGCGTTCCGACCGCCGCCTGCAGGAATTGCTGCGGTGCGCGCTCAAGCAAGCCGAGCACGCCGGCCAATGCCTTCAACTGGCCCGCTTGCGCTGGCGCCTTGCTCTTGTTCAATTCAGTGGCCAGGTCGAACAGCACGGCCAGCGCCAGCGGCGTGTTGAAGTCGTCATCCATGGCCGCGGCAAAGCGCACGGCAAACGGCTCGTTCCAGTCGACCTGCGCCGGCGCCAGGTCCAGATCGATATCGGACAGCGCCGTGTAGAGTCGGGTCAGTGCGGCGCGCGCATCGTCGAGATGCACATCCGAATAATTGAGCGGGCTGCGGTAGTGCGCGCGCAAAATGAAGAAGCGGATCACTTCGGCATCGAACTTTTTCAGTACGTCGCGGATCGTGAAAAAATTGCCCAGCGATTTGGACATTTTTTCATTATCGAGACGCACGAAACCGTTGTGTACCCAGTAATTGACGCTGGTGTGGCCAAACGCGCCTTCGGACTGGGCGATTTCATTTTCATGGTGCGGAAACTGCAAGTCGGCGCCGCCGCCGTGGATGTCGAATTGTTCGCCGAGCAAGGCGCAAGACATGGCCGAGCATTCGATATGCCAGCCGGGCCGGCCGCGGCCCCACTTTGAGTCCCACTTGACGTCGTCCGGCTCGGACTCCTTGGCCGATTTCCACAACACGAAGTCAAGCGGATCACGCTTGCCCGGATTGACTTCGACGCGATCGCCGGCGCGCAAGTCATCGAGCGACTTGCCAGACAGCTGGCCGTAGTTCGGAAAGCTGCGCACGGAAAAATTGACATCGCCATCCTCGCCCTGATAAGCCAGGCCACGGCTCTCTAATTTTTCGATCATGCTCAGCATCTGCGGCACGTAATCGGTCGCGCGCGGCGCGTAATCGGGCGCCAGAATACCCAGCGCACCCGTGTCTTCATCCATGTATTGCGTGAACCGGGTCGTCAATTGCGAAATTGACTCGCCATTTTCAACCGCGCGCCGGATGATCTTGTCTTCGATGTCGGTAATGTTGCGCACATAGGTGACCTGATAGCCCGAAGCCTTGAGCCAGCGATAGATGACGTCGAACGCCATCATCATGCGCGCGTGCCCGATATGGCAGTAATCGTAGATGGTCATGCCGCATACGTACATGCGCGCCTTGCCAGCCTCCATCGGCACGAATAACTGCTTTTCGCGTGCCAGCGTGTTGTAAATCTTTAGATTGTTCATCGGACTCTTGCTTGTATGGATCGGGGGGAGCCAGTCTGGCGACACGATTGCCCGGGCCTGGCGCAATTGATGGTCTTGGTAGAACGCAATCGGGCCAGAATCGCCCGCTGCTTGCTTGGACTGTCAGACCCGGGTTCTTCTTTGTTAGAATGGGACATCTTGGCTCAGTATAACATTGATAAAAACGCCGTCACCCGGATCTGGCACAGGTATATCGAGGCAACAAGGAACACCCACAGGAACACGCATTACTTACCAGTTTGATCAACCTCCCAGCCAAGAAAACCATAATGCAAAAAGTAAAACTGTACGACATGCCTTTTTTCGCACGATGCATGGCCTTGTTCGCCAGCCTGACGCTAGGTGGCGTGGCGCTGGTCAACGCTGCGCCGCAAGTGTCGCCGCAGGTGTCACTTCAAACCAGCATGGGCCTCATCGTGCTCGAACTGGACCAGGAAAAAGCGCCGTTGACGGTCGCCAACTTCCTGCAGTACGTCAACAGCGGGCATTACAAGGGCACCATTTTTCATCGCGTCATCGATAGCTTCATGATCCAGGGCGGCGGCTTTGACCAGAACATGGTGCAAAAATCGGTCAAGCAGCCGATCAAAAATGAAGCGCAGAACGGATTGCGCAACCAGACCTACAGCATCGCGATGGCGCGCACCGGCGATCCGCATTCGGCTACCGCACAGTTTTTCATCAACGTCGGCGACAATGCGGCGCTCGATTATCCTGGCCGAGACGGCTTCGGCTACACTGTGTTCGGTCGCGTGATCAAGGGCATGGACGTGGTCGACAAGATCAAGACAGTGCCGGTGAGCGATGCCGGACGGTACCAGAATGTGCCTGTCACGCCGGTCGTCATCGAGTCGGCCACGCTGCTGAAGGATCCCGCTGCCAGCAAGAATGTAAAATAGCGCACCAGCGATACGCTAGCAACCCTACACCACGATCACACCACTCATTTAGGATAGAACATGACAGCAATCACCATCACCACCAACATGGGCAAAATTAACGTCGAACTCGATGCAGAAAAAGCGCCGAAATCGGTCGCCAACTTCCTCGCATACATGAATGCAGGCCATTACAACAACACCATTTTTCACCGCGTCATCGATGGTTTCATGATCCAGGGCGGCGGTTTCGAACCCGGCATGAAGCAAAAACCGGCCGACACAACGGTTGAAAATGAAGCCAAGAACGGCCTCAAGAACGATACCTACACGCTGGCGATGGCGCGCACATCGGACCCGCATTCGGCTTCCGCGCAATTTTTCATCAACATCAAGAACAACAGCTTCCTGGACTATCCTGGCCAAGATGGCTGGGGTTACGCAGTATTTGGAAAAGTAACCGAAGGCAAGGATGTAGTTGACGCGATCCGCGCCGTCAAGACCTCGCGTACCGGCATGTTTGCCGATGTGCCAGTGACCGACGTCGTTATCGAAAAAGTCGAAGCGGCGTAATGACAGCGCCGGCATCGGCCTTGTCCCCACACGGCGCGATGCCGGTCGCTCTCTTTATTTCAGACCTGCACCTGCAAGAGTCGCACCCGAAAACGTGTGCGGCTTTTTTTGCGTTCATGCAGCAGCGTGCGATGGCCACGCAAGCCTTGTATTTGCTCGGCGATCTGTTCGAATACTGGGCCGGCGACGACGACCTTGATGCGCCGTTCAATCGCCAGATAGTGCAGGCGATACGACGCGTCAGCGATGCCGGTGTGGCCGTGTACTGGATTGCCGGCAACCGAGATTTTCTGATCGGTGCCGGTTTTGCCGAAGCGGCCGGCGCCACCTTACTGGCCGAACCGCATGTTGCCACCATCGCCGGGCAGCGCATCGCGCTGTTGCATGGCGATGCGCAGTGCACCGACGATGTCCATTACATCGCA
>JBLHNV010000258.1:0-4577 GCA_047623125.1 Janthinobacterium sp.
TCGCGTCGATCACAGCTTTCATCTGTTCGTGGCCATAGACGACCGCGCCCAGCATGATTTCTTCGGACAATTGCTGCGCTTCCGATTCGACCATCAGCACGGCGCTTTCGGTGCCGGCGACGACCAAGTTCATCTGCGATGTCTTCAACTGCGTCGTCGTCGGATTGAGGATGTACTGGCCATTCGCGTAACCGACGCGCGCAGCACCGATCGGGCCATTGAATGGCACGCCGGAAACGGAGAGCGCAGCCGATGCGCCGATCATCGCCGCGATATCCGGATCGATTTCCGGATTGACCGACAAGACGTGAATGATGATTTGCACTTCATTCAGATAGCCTTCCGGGAACAGCGGACGGATCGGCCGATCGATCAGGCGCGAGGTCAGCGTTTCCTTTTCCGAAGGACGGCCTTCGCGCTTGAAAAAACCGCCCGGGATCTTGCCGGCAGCATAAGTTTTTTCGACGTAGTCGACGGTCAGCGGGAAAAAGTCCTGGCCCGGCTTGGCATCCTTGCGCGCCACGACGGTGGCCAGCACGACGGTATCTTCGATCGATACCAGCACGGCGCCAGAAGCTTGACGTGCGATTTCGCCGGTTTCCAGCGTCACTTGGTGCTGGCCGTACTGGAAGGTTTTGGTAACTTTGTTAAACATGGGATATCCCTTTTCTAATTGCCGACAGATTTTCAGGAGCTGTCGTTCACCTCATTACAGGCGGCTGTCGCGCTGGCCACCTTTGCTGCTTGCTGCATATTTTAGGCTGCGGGATGCATGATCTTTTGTCCAAAATGACAAAATGCCCGCGTCGGCGAGCCGGCGCAGGCATTATGTACAAAACGGAGGGGGCAAAAATTACTTGCGCAGACCGAGTTTGGCGATCAGTTCGCGATAACGGCCAACGTTTTTCGACTTCAGGTACGACAGCAGGCTTTTGCGACGGTTGACCATCATGATCAAACCGCGACGGGAATGGTGATCTTTCTTGTGTGCCTTGAAGTGGCCATTCAAGTCGTTGATGCGCGCTGTCAGCAAGGCAACTTGTACTTCCGGGGAGCCCGTGTCGTTTTCAGCACGTGCATTGTCCGCGATGATGGCGGCTTTGTTGATGTTTTCTACTGTCATGACATACCTTTCACATGCGGTGCACAGAGTCGCAACCCCAGGCACCGTGAACTTCGATTAAAATATCCGATCGATTGACCAGACCGGTAAGTATACCGGAAAAATGCGCGCGCGTACCGCAATCGTTACTACTTTGTTCGCAGATCCGCACTATTTCAACGCCCGGGAGACACTGCCTGATGAAAAGTCTGAGAAAAACCCGCTGCCTGTTGTCGATGCTGGCAGCGCTGACGCTGGCCGGCTGCGCTGGCGTGCCGCCAGTTCCGGGCGAAACGCTGGACACGGTCAAGGCCAAGCTGGGCCAGCCCACCGCCATCTACCGACTACCTGAAGAAACGCGGCTGGAATACGGGACCGGCCCGTTCGGCCAGTCCACGTACATGGCGCATATCGGCCCGGACGGGCGCTTGACCTCTTACGAACAGGTGCTGACGGGCGAAAAATTTGCCACCATCAAGATCGGCTCCGCCACCAAGGAAGAGGTGCTGCACACGCTGGGCCGGCCAGCCGAGACGTCCTATCTGGCCCTGCCCAAGCTGGAAGTATGGTCTTACCGCTACAAACAATCGGGCGTCTGGGATTCGATGATGCATGTGCACTTTGACGTCAAAGGCTTCGTGCGGATGATGCAAAACGGGCCCGACCGGGACAAGGAAGAGCGCCGTTCGTTCTTCCGGTGAACCGGTGCAGCAGCGCCATTGTGGCGCTGCTGCACGCCTTTACAACTGCGGGTTCAGGCGTTCGATCTTCGAATGCAGCTTGTTCAGCGCCGACAGATACGCCTTGGCGGACGCGACGATGATGTCCGGATCTGCGCCTACGCCGTTGACGATGCGCCCCAGCTTCGACAGCCGCATCGTGACCTCGCCTTGCGACTGAGTGCCGGTACTGATCGCATTGACCGAAAACAGCACCAGTTCGGCGTCACTGGCAACTTCGCTTTCAATCGCATTGACCGTCGCATCGACCGGACCATCGCCGTTGCCGCTGCAGCGGTGCTCCTTGCCATCGATCGAAAAGACCACGGAGGCACTCGGCAGTTCGCCGGTTTCCGAATGCTGGGCCAGCGACACGAAACGGTAGTATTCGTTTTCCTGGGCGCGCTCTTCATCGGCCACCAGCGCCAGGATATCTTCGTCGAAAATCTCCGACTTGCGGTCGGCCAGTTCCTTGAAGCGGGTGAACGCGGCATTCACTTCGGCCTCGGTTTGCAATGCGATGCCCAGCTCCTGCAGGCGCTGCTTGAAGGCGTTGCGGCCGGATAATTTGCCGAGCACGATCTTGTTGGCAGCCCAGCCGACATCTTCGGCGCGCATGATTTCATAAGTTTCGCGCGCCTTCAAGATGCCATCTTGATGGATGCCCGATGCGTGCGCGAACGCATTCGCGCCGACCACGGCCTTGTTCGGCTGCACCGCAAAGCCGGTGATCTGCGACACCAGACGCGACGTAGCGACGATCTGCGTCGCGTCGAGGCCGACCGTCAAGTTGTAGTAGTCGGCGCGCGTGCGCACCGCCATCACAATCTCTTCCAAGGCCGTATTGCCGGCCCGCTCGCCCAGACCGTTGATCGTGCATTCGATCTGACGCGCGCCGCCGATCATGACGCCAGCGAGCGAATTGGCTACCGCAAGGCCGAGGTCGTTGTGGCAGTGCACCGACCAGATCGCCTTGTCCGAATTCGGAATGCGCTCGCGCAAGCGCTTGATCGTGTTGCCGAAAATCTCGGGCACGGCATAACCGACGGTATCGGGGAAATTGATCGTCGTCGCACCTTCGGCGATCACGCCTTCGATGACGCGACACAAAAAATCCTCATCCGAACGGCTCGCGTCTTCCGGCGAAAATTCAATGTCGTCGGTGAATTGACCGGCGTAGCGCACCGCCTCACGCGCCTGCTGCAACACCTGGTCAGGCAGCATGCGCAGCTTGATTTCCATGTGCAACGGTGAGGTCGCGATGAAGGTGTGGATGCGTTTGCGTTCAGCCGGCGCCAGCGCTTCGGCAGCGCGCGCGATATCACGCTCATTGGCGCGCGACAGCGAGCAGATCGTCGATTCACGCACAACTTGAGCGATCGCCTTGATCGATTCGAAGTCGCCATTCGAGGCCGCGGCAAATCCGGCTTCGATGACGTCGACCTTCATCCGTTCCAGTTGCCTGGCGATGCGGACCTTTTCATCCCTGGTCATCGAAGCGCCCGGCGATTGCTCGCCATCGCGCAGCGTGGTGTCAAAAATGATGAGTCGGTTCGATGGATTGCTCATGTCTGTTCCTTGATGTTTTGATCGATATGCGCTGCAATGAAATCCGTGCCGCTAGCCCTGATCGGTCCCGACCACTTTACTCTGACGGCGTTTGATGAAGCGCCAGAAATAGAGTGCGTAACCGGACAAGCCGTAAGCGATGAAAATGGGAAACAATACCTTCGGCGGATCGATCGAAAGCAGGACGAATCCGAGCACGATCAGGAACACCGCGATGAACGGCACCGATTTGCGGAAATTGACATCCTTAAAACTGTAGAACGGTACATTGCTGACCATCGACAAGCCGGCGATGAGCACAATGGCCCAGCAAACCCACGTCAGGCGCACGCCCGGCACTTGCAGATCATTCATCAGCAAGATCAGACCGGCCACGATCGCCGCCGCAGCAGGACTCGGCAAGCCTTGAAAGAAGCGCTTGTCGACGACTTCGCTATTGGTATTGAAACGGGCCAGGCGCAGCGCCGCGCCGGCGCAATAGACAAACGCGGCCAGCCAGCCCAGCTTGCCCAGGCCGCGCAGCGACCACTCGTAAATGACCAGCGCCGGCGCCGCGCCGAACGACACCATATCGGACAGGCTGTCGTACTGGGCCCCGAACTCGCTTTGCGTATTGGTCATGCGCGCGATACGGCCATCGAGACCGTCGAGAACCATCGCGATGAAAATGGCCCACGCTGAATGCTCGAATTTCTGGTTCATCGCCATGATGATCGCGTAAAAACCGCAAAACAGCGCCGCCGTGGTGAAGGCATTTGGCAACAAATAGATGCCGCGCCTGCGCAACGATTGATTGCCACTTTGATCTGGCGCCGGTTGGCGCGCAAACTTGCTGAAACGCGCCGCTTTTTCTGCCGGCGCTGCGCCAGCCTTGAATCTACGACGGGGAAAATGTGCCATATGCTTCCATTTAAATATGCTGCAATCCGATCGAGGCATCGCCAACGCCACCCGCTGCGGGTGACGTCCGAGTAACTTGGCGACATCCTATACTGCGCCATTATAAAGGCGCTTGCTGCCCTACCTGAATTTGACCTTGCCAACCAAGCGCATTTGCAAGGTTGTCTCGCCCGCTTCGAAGCTTGGCTCGGCCACTTGCGCCGAATCCGATGTCATCATCGCGCCGCGCCGCATCGGCGCTGCAAAGGCGTTTTCTTGCTGAGCGTAAGCGCCCGAACCGTCGAAAT
>JBLHNV010000259.1:0-4566 GCA_047623125.1 Janthinobacterium sp.
AAACCCGCAGACAACGCAGCTGGCGCCGCGACCAGCAAATGAGCGCAGCGCAGATCGAACTGGCCGGCATAGAGCGCATTTTCCACCTCGGCGACAGCGACGTGCATGCGCTGCGCAGCCTGGATTTGTCGATCGCCGCCGGCGAATACGTGGCCGTGATGGGGCCATCCGGCTCCGGCAAGTCGACGCTGCTCAATCTGCTGGGGCTGCTGGACAGGCCCGACCAGGGCACCTACCGGCTCGAAGGACGCGATGTGACGACGTTGTTGCCCAACGAGCAGGCGCGCGTGCGCAGCTTGCGCATCGGCTTCGTGTTCCAGAGCTTTCATCTGGTGCCGCGCCTGTCCGCGTCCGACAATATCGCGCTGCCGATGATGCTGGCCGGCATTGCGCCGCGCGAGCGCAACTTGCGCGTGACGCAGGCGCTGAAGGATTATGGCCTGGCCAACCGGGCCGACCATCGGCCGGACCAGTTGTCGGGTGGCCAGCGCCAGCGCGTCGCCATCGCGCGCGCGACGATCATGCAACCGGCCGTGATCCTGGCTGACGAACCGACCGGCAATCTGGACCGCGCCACCGGCGAGGAAGTCGTGCGACTTCTGGAAGAATTGAACGGGCGCGGCGTCACGCTGATCATGGTCACGCACGATGCCGGCATCGGCCAACGGGCGCGGCGCCAGCTGGCGATGGAAGATGGCGCGCTGATCCACGATAGCGGCGGCGCCGCATGAAACGATTCCTGAAGCCATTCTGGAAACCATTCATCAACCCAAGCGCCAAGGCAAGCGCCAGTCCAGACGGAGCGCCCCCATGCGCAAGCTCGACCTGATTCGCTACGCGCACAGCGGCGCCACCGGCAATATGCTGCGCAGTGCGCTGCTGGTGCTGGCGATGGCGATCGGCGTCGCCGCTGTCGTCGTGCTGACGGCGCTCGGCGATGGCGCGCGCCGTTACGTGATGGGCGAATTTTCTTCGCTGGGCAGCAACCTGGTCATCGTGCTGCCGGGCCGCTCGCAAACGGGCGGCTTCAATCCGGGCAATGCAATCACCAGCACGACGCGCGACCTGACGATCGACGATGCGCATGCGCTGTTGCGCGCCAGCGCCGTGCAGCGCGTGGCGCCGCTGGCCATCGGCACGTCGGAAATGAGCACGGCCGGCAAGCTGCGCGAAGTGATGGTGGTCGGCACCACGTCGCATTTTCTGGCGCTGCGCGGCCTTTCGCTGGCGCAAGGGCGCTTTCTGGCCGACACCGACTGGCGGCGCGGCGCGGCGCACGCCATCATCGGCGGCAAGGTGCGCAGTGAAATGTTCGGCAATGGTCAGGCACTGGGGCAACTGGTGCGCATCGGCGACCGGCGCTTCCGGATCGTCGGCGTGCTAGCGTCCAGCGGCCAGGGCCTGGGCATGAATACCGACGAACTCGTGGTCGTGCCGGTCGCGCTGGCGCAGGCCATGTTCAACAGCAACACACTGTTCCGGATACTGATCGAGGCCAAGGACCGCGAAGCCATCGAACTGGCCAAGACGCAGGTCACCGACATCCTCCGGCTACGCCACGATGGCGAACAGGATGTGACCGTGATCACGCAAGATGCGGTGCTGGCCACGTTCGACCGGCTGCTGGGCGCTTTGACGCTGGCAGTGGCCGGCATCGCCGCGATCAGCCTGGCCGTGGCCGGCATTCTGGTGATGAACGTGATGCTGGTGTCGGTCACGCAGCGTACCGCCGAGATCGGGCTGCTAAAGGCGCTGGGCGCCACCGGCAGCACGGTGCGCCTGATTTTTTTGACCGAGGCGACGATGCTGTCATTGGCGGGTGCGCTGGCTGGTTATGGAATGGGTCACGCAGGCGCCGCGCTGATCCGCCAGCTGTATCCGGCCTTCCCCGCCTATGCGCCAACCTGGGCGGTCGTGGCCGGCCTGGTCACGGCGCTGGTCACCGGCATGCTGTTCGGCGTGCTGCCGGCACGCCGCGCCTCCCGACTCGACCCGGTGCTGGCGCTGGTGCGGCGCTGAGCGAGGGCCAGGAAAACCCCATGCTGCCATCCTTGCCAACCATGTTTGCATCAATGCTGATGACCTCGCCATTGCCACTGTTGTCAACCGCCCTGCTGTTGCCTGTTCCATGTTGCTGACCGACATCACCCGGCTGGCGCTGGGCGCGATCACTGCGCAGCGGCTGCGCAGCTTTTTGACCTTGCTTGGCATCGCGGTCGGCATCGCCGCCGTCATCTTGCTGACCTCGATCGGCGAAGGCATACACCGCTTCGTGCTGGCCGAATTCAGCCAATTTGGCACCAATATCGCCAGCGTGGCGCCGGGCAAGGTCAAGACGGCCGGCCCGGCGCCGACCGGCATCCCGACCTCGGTGCGGCCACTGACACTGGAAGATGCGCGCGCGCTGGCGCGCATCGCGCAAGTGACCGGCATGACGGCGACCGTGTGGGGCAACTCCGAAGTGAGCGGCAATGGCCGGCTGCGCCGCACCACCGTCAATGGCGTCGGCGCCGACATGGCCCGGGTATACAGTATCAAGGTCAGAATCGGGCAATTCCTGCCCCCCGAAGAATTGGAAAATGCGCGCGCCTTTGTCGTGCTGGGCGCCAAGCTGAAGACCGAACTGTTCGGCAATGCCAACCCGCTGGGTGCGCGCGTGCGGGTGGGCAATTTGCAGTTTCGCGTGATCGGCGTGCTGGAAGAAAAAGGCCAGTTCCTTGGTATCGACCTGGACGACGCGGCCTACATTCCGACCGCCCGCGCGCTGGAACTATACAACCGCGACGGCGTGATGAAGATCGACCTCAGCTATGCGGAAGGGGCGCCGGTAGCGCGCATTTCGGACGCGATCAAGGCGCTGCTGATCGCACGCCACGGACGCGAAGATTTCACGATCACGACGCAGGAAGACATGCTGCACACGTTGTCCAAGATTCTCGATATCCTGACGATGGCCGTCGGCGCGCTGGGCAGCATTTCGCTGCTGGTGGGCGGCATCGGCATCGGCACCATCATGACGATCACGGTGGCCGAGCGCACCGGCGAAATCGGCCTGTTAGTGGCGCTGGGCGCAACGCGCAATACGGTACTGGCGCTGTTTCTCGGAGAAGCGGTCGCATTATCGGCGCTGGGTGGCTTGATCGGACTGGTGCTGGGCATCGGCCTGGCGCAACTGATCCATCTCGCCGTGCCCGCGCTGCCGGTGCACACCCCGCTGACATTCGTCATGCTGGCCGAAGGCATCGCGATCGGCATTGGCTTGCTGGCCGGCGTGCTGCCGGCGCGCCGCGCCGCAAAACTGGACCCGGTTGCGGCATTACGGGCGCAATAATGCGGCGTCTCAAATCCAGGCGGATGCAAGCCCGATAGTATGGCAACGGGGCTTGGCGCTCATGCTCACCCGGAGGTGCAGCCCGACGATCACTGTGAGCACCACCTTGCGCCAGTCACGCGTCTCAACGGATCCCAGTTGCCACTCACCTTCAAGCGAGCGTTGACCATGCCAAGAAAACAAAGTCGTCATGCCATTCACAAGATCCTGGTGGCCAACCGCTCCGAAATTGCGATCCGCGTGATGCGCGCAGCAGCCGAACTGGGCCTCAAGACGGTCGCCATCTACGCAGCCGAAGACCGTTTCGCGCTGCACCGCTTCAAGTCCGACGAGAGTTATCTGGTCGGTGAAGGCAAGAAGCCAGTCGCCGCCTACCTGGACATAGACGACATCATCCGCATCGCCAGGGACACGAAATGCGATGCGATCCATCCGGGCTACGGCTTTTTGTCGGAAAATCCCGATTTCGCCGATGCTTGCGTCAGCAACGGCATCGCCTTCATCGGACCGCGCTCGGACGTGATGCGCACGCTGGGCAACAAGGTCGCCGCCCGCGCGGCGGCCATGGCAGCTGGCGTGCCGGTGATGCCGGCAACCGGCGCGCTGCCACACGACATCGTGGCAGCGCAGCAACTGGCGTTGGAAGTGGGTTATCCGCTGATGCTGAAAGCAAGCTGGGGCGGCGGCGGGCGCGGCATGCGCGTCATCGAAACGCAAACCGATCTGTCGGAGCAGCTGGACATGGCGCGGCGCGAAGCGCTGGCCGCATTCGGCAACGACGAGATGTACCTGGAAAAGCTGGTGCGCCGCGCGCGCCACGTCGAAGTACAAATCCTGGGCGACCAGCACGGCAACCTGGTATACCTGTTCGAGCGCGATTGCACCGTGCAGCGGCGCAATCAGAAAGTTGTCGAACGCGCGCCAGCGCCGTATTTGAACGATGCCAGCCGCGCCGAACTGTGCGAGGCTGCGCTGCGCCTGGGGCGCGCGGTCGGCTATACACATGCGGGGACTGTCGAATTTTTGATGGATGCCGATACCGACAAGTTCTATTTCATCGAAGTCAATCCGCGCATCCAGGTCGAGCATACGGTGACCGAACAGGTGACCGGCATCGACATCGTCAAGGCCCAGATCCGCATCTGCGCAGGCGCGATAATCGGCAACGACTCGACGCCAGCCGGGCTGCCTTTGGCCGGCGTGCCGCCCCAGGAGGAGATCCGCCTGAATGGCCA
>JBLHNV010000260.1:0-4530 GCA_047623125.1 Janthinobacterium sp.
CGCGTTATCGGGTCGGTGACGACATCGCGCTGCAGGCATTCCGGCGCGACGAATTGATGGCGTTTACGGCAACGCTGCAGGGCGAGCGGGCGCCGGACATGGAATTGCGTTTGAGCGCAGCAGGCAATAGCAAGCCGCTTGGCAAGCCGCTGGTGCGCCCGAGCGCAGTGGATTGAAACCTGCTGTCTTTTTTACTGCCGCCGGGCCAGCGGATCCGCCCTGACAACGCCTGCGATACGGGGCGTATCGGCAGTTGAGGCCGGCTTGACGGTCGGCGCCGGCGGTTTCCATGGCGGACCTTTTTGACACGCGGCGAGCAATAGTCCCGCCAACCCCAGCGCCATCCACGTTGCGTTCTTGCCCATAGCCCCTCCGCGTTGCATGCGCCCGATCGAGCCCGGTCGCTCAAACCTGCTCGTTCAAGCGGGCTCGGTGGCTTCCGGTCGACGACGTCCGGTCGATTACGCCCGATCGAACAGGCGGCGCAATTCTGCGCCCGGATCGGGGGCGCGCATGAAGGTTTCGCCGACCAGGAACGCATGCACATGCGCGTCGCGCATCTGCTGCACGTCATCTCTGGTCACAATACCAGACTCGGTAATGATTAATTTATCCGTCGGTATGCGCGCGATCAAGTCCAGCGTGTTTTGAAGTGTCACTTCGAAGGTGCGCAGGTTGCGGTTGTTAATGCCCAGCATGGCTGTCTTCAGTTTGAGCGCCGCGTCGAGTTCGTCGCCGTCGTGCACCTCGACCAGCACGCCCATGCCGAGTTCGTGCGCGCACGCTTCGAGTTCCATCATCAATCCATGGTCGAGCGCCGATACGATCAGCAAGATGCAGTCGGCACCCATCGCGCGGGCCTGATAGATTTGGTACATGTCGACCATGAAATCCTTGCGCAGCACCGGAATCGCACAGGCGGCGCGCGCCTGTAGCAGGTATTCGGTGCTACCTTGGAAGAAATGGACATCGGTCAGCACCGACAGGCATGAGGCGCCATGGGCCGCATAGCTGACGGCGATGGCGGCCGGATCGAAGTTGGCGCGTAGCACGCCTTTCGATGGCGATGCCTTTTTCACTTCTGCGATCACGCCGGCGCCGCCGGCAAGAATGTCCTTGCGCAGGTTCGCTTCGAAGCCGCGCAAGCCTTGGCGCAATTCGCCATCCATCTCGACTTCGCGGCGCAGGCTGGCGAAACTGCGGTGTTTTTTCGCCGCAGCGACTTCGTCGGCCTTGACGGCCAGGATTTTATTCAGAATGTCGGACATAAGTGTGCCAAATGAGTGTGCCAATTGATGGTTGCCAAATAAGGGTTGCCAAATCAGGCGTGCCAAATACGGCCGCCCGGGCAGGACGCCAGGCGAAGGCGACCGGCAGGCATTGAGGACGGTCAGTGTTATTGCGCGCCGAGTTGCTGTGTGACCTGAATAAATTGCGCCAGCTTCGCTGTTGCCGCGCCGGAGGCGATCGCGGCGCGCGCGCGCGTCAAGCCATCCGCAATCGACGTCGCGACACCGGCTGCGTACAGCGCGGTGCCGGCATTGAGCGCGACGATGTCGTGTGCCGGACCCGGCACACCGCTGAGTGCTTCGATGATCTTTTGCTGTGACTCTGCTGCGCCGTCCACTTTCAGGTTGCGGCTGCCGATCATGCGCAAGCCGAAATCCTCGGGATGGATCTCGTATTCGCGGATCTCGCCATTGACCAGTTCGCCCACCATCGTGGCCGCGCCCAGCGACACTTCATCCATGTTGTCGCGGCCCCACACCACGATCGCATGTTGCGCGCCCAGGCGTTGCAGCACGCGCACCTGGATACCGACCAGGTCGGCGTGGAACACGCCCATCAAGATATTGGGTGCACCGGCCGGATTGGTCAAAGGTCCCAGAATGTTGAAAATGGTGCGCACGCCCAGTTCGCGCCGCACCGGCGCCGCATGCTTCATCGCCGCGTGATGGTTCGGCGCAAACATGAAGCCGATGCCGGTTTGGGCGATCGATTGCGCGATCTGTTCCGGTTGCAAGTTGATGTTGGCGCCCAGCGCCTCCAACACGTCGGCGCTGCCCGATGACGACGATACGCTGCGCCCGCCATGCTTGGCTACGCGCGCGCCGGCCGCTGCGGCGACAAACATCGAGGCGGTCGAAATGTTGAACGTGTTCGCGCCGTCGCCGCCGGTGCCGACGATGTCGAGCAAATGCGTGGTGTCGGCCATCGGCACCTTGGTCGAGAATTCGCGCATCACTTGCGCGGCGGCGGCGATCTCGCCGATCGTTTCCTTTTTGACGCGCAAACCGACGGCCAGCGCGGCGATCATCAGCGGCGACATATCGCCGGACATGATCTGGCGGAACAGGTACAGCATTTCGTCGTGGAAAATCTCGCGGTGCTCAATACAGCGCAGCAGCGCTTCTTGCGGGGTGATCTGCATGGTGCTCTTTCTTCAATGGTGGCGCCGGTCTGGCCCAGGTCGGCGTATGCCCGGTCAGCGCTCGATGAAATTTTTCAGCAGCGCGTGGCCGTGCTCCGACAGGATCGATTCCGGGTGAAATTGCACACCCTCGATGTCAAACTGTTTGTGGCGCACGCCCATGATTTCGCCATCGTCGGTCCACGCCGTCACATCCAGGCATGCCGGCAGCGAACTGCGCTCGATCGCCAGCGAGTGGTAGCGGATCACGGTGAACGGGCTGGGCAAGCCTTTGAAGACGCCCACGTTGGTATGCGCGATCGCCGAAGTCTTGCCATGCATGACTTGTTTGGCGCGGATGACGTTGCCGCCGAATGCCGCGCCGATCGCCTGATGCCCCAGGCACACACCCAGGATCGGCAATTTGCCGGCGAAGTGCTGCAAGATGGGCACCGAGATGCCGGCCTGGGCCGGGGCTTTCGGTCCGGGCGAGATGCAGATCCGGTCGGGCCCCAGGGCCTCGATTTCGGCCAGCGTGATCTCATCGTTGCGCACGGTGCGCACATCCTCGCCCAGCTCGCCAAAATACTGGACCAGGTTGTAGGTGAAGGAGTCGTAATTGTCGATCATCAGCAGCATGTCAGAATTCTCCATCCAGGCCATCTTGCACTTGTTCTGCCGCACGCAGCACGGCGCGCGCCTTGTTTTCAGTTTCCTGCCATTCCATCTCGGGGATCGAATCGGCCACGATGCCCGCCGCCGCCTGCACGTACAGCATGCCATCCTTGATGACGCCGGTGCGGATCGCGATCGCGACATCCATCTCGCCGCCGAACGACAGGTAGCCGCAGGCGCCGCCGTAGATGCCGCGCTTGGTCAATTCCAGTTCATCGATGATTTCCATCGCGCGCACCTTGGGCGCGCCGGTCAGCGTGCCGGCCGGGAAGGTCGCGCGCAGTACGTCCAGATTCGACAGGCCTTGTTTCAGCGTGCCTTCGACATTGGACACGATGTGCTGCACGTGCGAGTATTTTTCGATCACCATGCGGTCGGTCACCTTGACGCTGCCGATCTCGGCGATGCGGCCCAGGTCGTTGCGCGCCAGGTCGATCAGCATCACGTGTTCGGCCACTTCCTTGGGATCGGCCAGCAATTCTTTCGACAGTTCCTCGTCGCGTTCAGGCGTGGCGCCGCGCGGCCGGGTGCCGGCGATCGGGCGCAGCGTGACTTTTTTGGTGTCGTCGGCAGCAATTTCGTTGCGCACCAGAATTTCGGGCGAGGCGCCGATGATCTGCATGTCACCGAAGTTGTAGAAGTACATGTACGGCGACGGATTGAGCGAGCGCAGCGCGCGGTACAAGGTCAATGGCGAATCGACATAGGGTTTGCGGATGCGCTGGCCGATCTGGACTTGCATCAGGTCGCCGGCCATCACGTATTCATGCGCCTTGGCCACTGCCGCCAGATAATCTTCCTTGCTGAAGTCGCGGATGGTATCGGTGCGCACCGAACTCGACGTGACCGGCGCATCGACGCCGCGCCGCAGCATCATGCGCAAATCTTTCAGACGCTGGCGCGCCTTGGAAAACGATTCCGGCACGCTGGTGTCGGCATACACGATCAGATACAGTTTGCCCGACAGGTTATCGATGACGGCCAGTTCTTCGGTCACCATCAGCTGGATGTCGGGCAAGCCGAGATCGTCCTTTGGCGTCGTCGCGGCCAGATTTTTTTCGATATGACGCACCGTGTCGTAGCCGAAATACCCGGCCAGGCCGCCGCAAAAGCGCGGCATGCCGGGGCGCAGCGCGACCTTGAAGCGGGCCTGGAACTGTTCGATGAAGTCGAGCGGATTGCCGTCGAAGGTTTCGATGACAGTGCCGTTTTTGACGATTTCGGTGCGGTTGCCAAAACTGCGCAAGAGTGTCGTGGCCGGCAAGCCGATGAACGAGTAGCGCCCGAAGCGTTCACCGCCAACGACCGATTCAAGCAAGAAGGTATTCTTGCCATTGTTTTGCGATTGCGCCAGCTTCAGATACAGCGTCAGCGGCGTTTCGAGATCGGCAAAGGCTTCCGCGATCAATGGAATGCGGTTGTAGCCTTCTGTGGCCAGCGATTTG
>JBLHNV010000261.1:0-4510 GCA_047623125.1 Janthinobacterium sp.
CTTGTCTTCCGGCATTTCCATCCTCTCCGCCAGCGTCGCCGGATCGGGTTCGGCGCCGGTTTCTTGCAGGATCTGGCGCGAGATGCGGTTCATCTTGTTGATGGTTTCGATCATGTGCACCGGAATCCTGATGGTGCGTGCCTGGTCGGCAATCGAGCGCGTGATGGCCTGGCGGATCCACCATGTTGCGTAGGTCGAGAACTTGTAGCCGCGCCGATATTCAAACTTGTCCACCGCCTTCATCAAGCCGATGTTGCCTTCCTGGATCAGGTCGAGAAATTGCAAGCCGCGGTTGGTATATTTTTTGGCGATCGAAATGACAAGACGCAAGTTGGCTTCGGTCATTTCGCGCTTCGCCTTGCGCGCTCTCATTTCGCCCGCTGCCATCTGGCGGTTGATGGCGCGCAGGTCGGGCAATGGCAGGACAACGCGCGCCTGCAGGTCGATCAGGCGCTGTTGCAATTCCTTCACGGCCGGCGTGTTGCGCCCGAGCACGACGCTATAGCCGTGTGCGGCATCGACTTCGCCATCAACCCAGTCCAGATTGGTTTCATTGCCAGGAAATACCTTGATGAAATGGGCCCTGGGCATGCCACATTTATTGACTGCCACGTCGAGGATTTGCTTTTCGATGTGGCGTACTTCGTCGACCTGGCCGCGCAGCGTGTCGCACAATTTTTCGACCACTTTTGCGGTGAAACGGATGCCCAGCAATTCATGCGAAATCGCTTGCTGCGCCGTCACATACGGTGCCGAGTTGTAGCCCTGGTTTTCGTAAGCCTTGCGCATATTATCGAATTGGACGGAAATTTCGCCAAATTTTTCCAGCGCAGTCTGCTTCAATGATTCCAGTTGTTCGGCAGAAAAGCCAGCCGCACCCGACGCATTGCTTTCATCTGCGTCATCGGTTTCCGCTTCAGCTTCCTGCTCGTCTTCATCCTCGTCGTCGTCATCGCTGGCCACCGGCGCTGCGGCTACGCTGGTCACTTCGGCATCACTCAGGTCGACCAGACCGTCGACAATTTCATCGATCCTGGCTTCTTCGCTGGCAATGCGGTCCGCTGCGGTGATGATTTCGGCGATCGTCACCGGGCAGGCCGAGATTGCCTGGATCATGTCTTTCAAGCCGCCTTCGATGCGCTTGGCGATTTCAATTTCACCTTCGCGCGTCAGCAGTTCGACCGACCCCATTTCGCGCATGTACATGCGCACCGGGTCGGTGGTGCGGCCGAAATCGGAGTCCACCGTCGACAAAGCCGCTTCGGCAGCCGCTTCAGCTTCATCGTCGCTGGTGACGGTGGCGACGTTATCCGACAATAGCAAGGCTTCGGCATCGGGCGCGTGTTCGTAGACCGCAATGCCCATGTCGTTGAAGGTACCGATGATGCCTTCGATCGCTTCCGGATCGATGATGTTTTCAGGCAGATGGTCGTTGATTTCGGCGAACGTCAGGAAGCCGCGTTCCTTGCCCAATTTGATCAGCGTTTTCAGTTTTTGACGGCGCCGCTCGAGTTCTTCCTCGCTCGCCTCGGTATCGGACGCCAGCGCATCCTTGAGCAGAGCGCGCTCTTTTGCCTTGCGGTTCTTGACCTTGGCTTTGTCGACCGCCTTCAGCTCAGCACGCTCAACGGCGTTCAGCGCGGCGACTTCGTCATTTTCAGGCTGAAATTCCTTGGGTTTGCGCCCGGGCCGTCCCGGCACCTTGATAGACGGCAAGACATATCCGGACGTATCGATGGCAGCCAGCGTAGCGGCATCGGTGGTCTGACTCACCGTCGGCGCACTGCCCGCTCTGCCGAGAGGTGCGTCGGGTGCCGGATCAAAGGCTGCTGGTGTTGGCTTTACAGCCGCTTTAGGTTCGGGTTTTTTGATTGGCACAGGCGCTTTCGATTACGCAACGACTTGCTTTACGGTGGATGAGGAAAACTCGTCTGCCGTCCCGATCGAGGCTTGCATCGCCATCCATGCCCACAGGGCGGGTGCGACGTTGCGACACTATGGCACTCTATGACGCACCATCCGCAACTGAAAACCAGTACCTCGGTCGTTCACAACAGAAACTTTAATGCATACGACAATGCATGAAGGCGAGTGCCGGGGGCGGTTTGCAGGCAATTGCCTGTCTCAGGCACCATGCAGCGCTACCGAAACTAAAAGCTGGTTCGGCCCGCCGGCCGCCATAAATTTTCGCCGATCAAGAGCTTAACTTACTGAATCAAAACACTTTTTTATGAAGTTCCGCACCAAAAATCATAACACTTGGCGTTTTATTATAGCACGCGATAATACGCTTTTTGTCTCATCATCAAACGTATCGGGCGCGCCATTTTGCGCATGCCGAGTCGCTAGCGCAGTGCTAATTCGTCCTCTTCTTCGCGCTGCAACTGACTTTGCTGGGTCGTGATTTCGCGATAACGCACGCCGATTTCATCGGATGACAAGCCGGCCGCAAACAATTGATTCAATGCCGTTTTCAACATGTCCTTCTTGATTTGCCGGATCGCGCCTGCCAGGCACAGGCGCTCGCTATCGATATCGGACTCGGGATCGGCCGCGATGCTGGCGATGATGGTGTCGTAATCCGGACCGAGGGCCTTTAAATGTTGCGCCAATGTTGCAAAACTGCCTTCCGCGCCCTGCATCTGGGCCGCAGCCATCAATTGCGTCAGGCGCTCGGCTGTCTCGTCGCCCAGATACAAGAAGGCATCGAGCGCCCTCTGGTCAACGGCCAGCGCCAGCGTCGGATGGGCAACGACGATGCGCATGATTTGCAGCGCCAGTCCGATCGGCACCGGGCGCCCGGTGCGCGGCGGTGCGCGGCGCACCACTGCGACCGGCTTCGACAGTTCGAACAGCGCTTCGATTTCAGACGGTGTCGTTTGCGTCAGTGCGGCCAGGGCGCGCACAATTTGCAGCCGCAACGCTGACGGCGCCATCGCCTGCAACAGGGGCTTGGCATCGAACTGAACTCTGGCGCGCCCTTCGGGCGTCTGCAAATCGTGCTCTGCCGCCGCTTCCTTGAGCAAGAATTGCGACAGTGGCATTGCAAGGCGCACCTGCTCCTCGAATGCTTCGGTCGAGTAAGCCCGGATGTAACTGTCAGGATCGTGCTCGGCCGGCAGGAACAGGAATTTGATCGCCTTGTCGTCCGATACGTGCGGCAAACTTGCCTCCAGCGCGCGACGCGCAGCGCGACGCCCGGCCTTGTCGCCATCGAAACTGAATGTCACATTGTCGGTCTGGCGCAACAGCTTTTGCACATGGGTCGAAGTGCAAGCAGTGCCAAGGGTCGCCACCGCTTGCGGAAAACCCATCTGCGCCAGCGCGACAACATCCATGTAACCTTCCGTCACCAGCACATAGCCGGCATCGCGAATGGCCATTCTGGCTTCGAACAAGCCGTACAACTCGAAACCTTTCGAGAACAGCGGGGTTTCAGGCGAGTTCAGGTATTTTGGTTCGCCATCGCCCAGCACGCGCCCGCCAAATGCAATGACCTGACCCTTGATATTTTTGATCGGAAACATGATGCGCTCGCGGAAGCGGTCGTAGCGCTTGCGATTGGCGCCATCTTCGTCACTGCGGTCGATCACCAGTCCGGCCTCGGCCAGCGCCACCATCTGGTAATCGGGAAATACCGAGCGCAAGTTGTCCCAGCCGCCGGGCGCGAACCCGATGCCGAAACGGGCCGCGACTTCGCCCGTCAAACCACGATTTTTCAAATAGTCGATCGCATCGGTGGCGCTGCGCAACTGGGCGCGGTAATAGTCGCTTGCCTGCGTCATCGCATCCGACAGCGCCATGCTATGCGCCTGATTCTGGGCCCGCTGGGCGGGCGGAATTTTGTCATCGGCTTCCGGCACGATCATGCCGACGCCTTGCGCGAGGTCCTTGACGGCATCGACAAAGCCCATGCCTGAATACTCGATCAGGAAACCGATCGCGGTGCCGTGCGCGCTGCAACCGAAGCAGTGGTAAAACTGCTTGGTCGGGCTGACGGTGAAGCTGGGTGATTTTTCATTGTGGAACGGACACAAGCCCATGAAATTGGCGCCACCCTTTTTCAGTTGCACATAGCGCCCTACGACATCGACGATGTCGACGCGGTTCAGCAAATCGGAAATAAAGGATTGTGGGATCACTAGGCTACACCGTCTTCTTGTTATTCAGGCTACACCGCCATACGTAGCCGGTATTGACATGCGACAACGACCGATCAGCTCGCTAGGCAGGAACCAGCGCTTTCTTGACCAGAGCAGATACCGCAGTCATGTCGGCACGACCGGCCAGTTGCGGTTTCAAGATGGCCATCACCTTACCCATGTCTTGCGGGCCGGCAGCGCCTGAAGCTGCCACGGCCGCAGCAACGGCTTCGGCGACTTCTTGCTCAGACAATCCGGCCGGCATATAGGCCGACAGCACCACCAGCTCGGCTTTTTCAATATCGGCCAGGTCAGCGCGAGCGCCAGCTTCGAACTGACTGATCGAATCCTTGCGCTGCTTGATCATC
>JBLHNV010000262.1:0-4493 GCA_047623125.1 Janthinobacterium sp.
GCTTTACCGACATGCATCACAGCTTGCTGCGCAGCAGCGCTCAAGAGAGCGCCGCGGCGGTCATGCAGGTGATCGCGTCAGCGCAGCGCAAGCCTTGAATGGCTGGCATGCCGATTAACAGCACCGAATCAGCAGCACTGAAGCAAAAAAAGGAACATGTGAATAAAACCATTGAAGACTGGGCCGACGGCCTGGCCATCGCGGCCGACGATATCATCTGCGGCGTTGACGAAGCCGGTCGTGGTCCGCTGGCCGGTCCGGTGTTTGCCGGCGCCGTGATTCTTGACCCGGCGCGCCCGATCGCCGGTTTGCGTGACTCTAAAAAATTGTCGGAGGCGCAGCGCGACGCGCTGGCGATCGTGATCAAGCGCGATGCTTTGTGCTGGGCCGTGGCCGAGTGTTCTGAAGCCGAGATCGATCAGCACAATATCTTGCAGGCGTCGATGCTGGCGATGCGGCGCGCCGTCGAAACGCTGGTTTTGGCGCCGACGCTGGCCCTGATCGATGGCAACCGTTGCCCGGAGATGGCAACGCGCGCGATCGCCATCGTCAAGGGTGACGACAAGGTCGATGCGATTTCGGCGGCATCGATTCTGGCCAAGACCGCGCGCGACGCGGCGATGGTGGCGTTGCACCAGACTTATCCGCAATACGGATTCGACCAGCACAAAGGCTATCCGACCAAACTGCATGTGGCGCGCTTGCAAGAACATGGCGTCTCCAGCGTGCACCGGCGCAGCTACGCGCCGGTGCGGAAATTGCTGGAGACCGACCAAAGCAAGACCAAGGGCAGCGACACGCGCTCTGGCGGCACTGTCGCATGAAGAGCATCTCGTCGCGCGACAATGCGCTGTACAAGGAAATCAAGCATCTGGCCGGCAGTTCGCAGGCGCGGCGCAAGGCTGGCCGCACGTTGCTCGACGGCGTGCATCTGTGCCAAACCTATTTGCAACTGCGCGGTGCGCCGCCGCAGTGCATCGTCAGCAGTGGCGCATTGCACAATCCTGAGGCGGCCGAACTGCTGGTGCGCTGCGAGCAACTCGATGCGCAGTGCATCGTGCTGCCTGACAACCTGTATGCCCCGCTGAGCCAGGTCGAAAACGGGGTCGGCATCTTGTTTGTCATCGATACGCCGCAGCGCGCCGTGCCCGCCACTTTGCAAGAATCGGCGGTGCTGCTCGATCAATTGCAAGACCCGGGCAATGTCGGCTCGATCTTGCGCAGCGCAGCCGCGTCCGGTATCACGCAAGTCTATTGCAGTGCTGGCACCGCATTTTGCTGGTCGCCGAAAGTGCTGCGCGCCGCGATGGGTGCGCACTTTGTACTCGACATCGTCGAAAACGTTGATTTGAGCGCATTGATTGCGGCGTCCAGCATCGCGGTTCTGGCCACCAGCGGTTATGCCGAACAGCGTCTGTATGACATGGACTTGCGCCGGCCCGTGGCATGGTTGCTGGGCCACGAAGGTCAGGGCGTGGATCCGGCATTGCTGGCCCAGGCGACGCACCGGGTCGCGATCCCGCACCGCGGTCAGGTCGAGTCGCTCAATGTCGCAGCCTGTGCTGCGGTATGCTTTTTCGAGCATTTGAGGCAGAATCAAGCATAGAACATAGAACATAGAACATAGAGCAAGGTCAGTCAAACTCCTCACCGGATTGGAGCTGAGATGGAAATCGGGCAATTGCACTTCCTCGTGGCCGACGGCGACCCGGTTTTGCGCCACTCGCTGGCCGACATGCTTACCCGCCTTGGCGCCGGCAAGGTCAGCGTGGTGGCGAATGGCCATGCCGCGCTGCGCAGCTTCGACGTCGACATGGCACCGGCCATCGATGTTGCCATCATCGATCTGTCCTTGCCGGGCCTTGATGGCCTCGATGTGCTGCGCCACCTGGCCGATGCCCGGTGCCTGGCGGGGATCATCGTGATCGGCGCGCAAAGAAACGATGTGCTGTTTTCGGTCAAAACGATCGCGCATGCGTACGGTGTCGATCTGCTCGGCGAGATCGCCAAACCGGTGGCGCAGCAAGACCTTGCTGTGCTGATCGAACGCTATCTGGCGCCGGCGGTTCCCGCGCGTGCGCCGGGGCCCGCTTTCACCTTTGAAGAAATCGAGCAAGGATTGCAGGAGCATCAGTTCGAGCCGTTTTTTCAGCCGATGATCGAGTTGGAGACAGGCCAGATCAAGGGCCTGGAAACGTTCGCGCGCTGGCGCCACCCGCAACACGGCATGCTCGATCCGGTCGATTTCATGGCGCCGCTGCAACAGCGCGGTCGCGTCGATTTTCTTGACTGGGGCATGATAGAGTCGGCGCTGGCAGGCTGCCGCGTGCTGCATGATCAGGGCATGCCGATGTCGATTTCGATCAACCTGGCGCCCTACACGCTGGTGCAAGCGGGGTTCATGGCGCAACTGAGCGCTTGCCTGGCGCAGCACCGGATAATGGCCCAATACATCACTTTCGAATTGCCTGAGTCGGCCGTGCTGTCTACCGACGCGCAATTTCTCGAGCGCTTGCTGCGCTTGCGGATGCTGGGTTTTGGTCTGGCGATCGATGATTATGGCGCCGGTTGTACCAACTTGCAGGCGCTGGCGCGGATGCCGTTTTCCGAACTGAAGATTGATCGCAACTTCGTCGATGGCGCCTCAAAAGCGCCTGCGCTGGCCACGGTGCTGCGCACCTGCCTCGGTCTGGCGCGCAGCCTGGAGCGCCGCTCGGTCGCCGTTGGCGTCGAAGTTGAGGCTGACTGGGACTTCCTGCAAGGGATGGGGTGCACTTGCGCGCAGGGCTATTACATCGGCAAGCCGATGGCGCTTGCCGAATTTCCCGTCTGGCTGAAAGACTGGCGCCAGTTTTTTTGACTGCGCCAGTGCTGGCGCAGTCAATGGTCAATAGTCGCGGCGGTTCGGCTTGATTTCCTGCAAGATCGTGGTGGCGATTTCTTCGATCGACTTGGCGGTTGACGACAGCCAGCGTATGCCTTCGCGCTTCATCATCTTTTCTGCTTCGTTCACTTCATAGCGGCAGTTTTCCAGCGAGGCGTATTTGCTGCCGGCGCGCCGTTCGTGGCGGATTTCTGACAAACGCTCCGGTGTGATGGTCAGGCCGAACATCTTGGCCCGAAATTCCGGCAACGCCGTCGGCATCTTGCCACGCTCGAAATCGTCCGGTATCAATGGATAGTTGGCGGCCTTGATGCCGTATTGCATCGCCAGATACAAGCTGGTCGGAGTCTTGCCCGAGCGCGATACGCCGACCAGAATGACATCGGCCGCGGCCAGGTTCTTGTGCGACTGGCCATCGTCATGCGCCAGCGAAAAGTTGATTGCTTCGATCCGGTTTTTGTATTCTTCGCTGTCGACGATGTTGTGCGAGCGTCCGATCGTGTGCGTCGACTTGACGCCCAGTTCCTGTTCCAGCGGCGCGACAAAGGTCTGGATCAAATCCATGTGCATGCCGCTGGAGCGCCGGATCACGTCTGACAGATCGTCTTTGACCAGCGTCGAAAAGATGATCGGGCGCTGGCCGTCGGTGGCGAACGCTTCGTTGATCTTGCGCGCTGCATCATAAGCCTTGTCCAGCGTATCGATGAAGGGCAGTCGGATCTGGCGAAAACGCAGGTCGAACTGGGTCAATACCGAGTGCCCGAAGGTCTCGGCGGTGATGCCGGTGCCGTCTGAGACGAAAAATACCGTGCGGCAAGCGGCGGGCGGAGCGGAGCGGGGATCTTGTGGCATAAATCTTCACGTTAGTATTGTGCACTGTCAATTTGCGTCGCAGGCTGTAAAATGGACGACATAGCATGATTGTGCTGCACGACGCCCAGAAAAACAAGAAAACAGTCTACCAGTCTTGCACCCGGATTTTCATCATCAGCAAGGGTTTTACCATGACAAATTTGTCCAACGCAGCATTGCAGCAGCAAGAAGCGGTGTATGTCGCTTCGTTTGAAAATTTGCGCATGACCGATGTCGAATCGGTCGGCGGAAAAAACGCGTCGCTCGGAGAGATGATCAGCCAGTTGGCTGGCGCCGGCGTACGGGTGCCGGGTGGCTTTGCCACCACGGCGCAAGCGTTCCGCGATTTCCTGTCCTTCAGCGATAATGGCGGCAAGCCGCTCGATCAGCGCATCGCCGAGCGCCTGGTCGGTCTTGACACCGACGATGTGCGTGCGCTGGCCATGGCCGGTGCTGAAATCCGTCAGTGGATCATCGAAACGCCGTTCCAGCCGCGCTTGTCGCTTGACATCGAGCGCTTCTATCAACAATTGGTGGCCGATTCGGCGACCGAAATGTCGTTCGCGGTGCGCTCGTCGGCCACTGCCGAAGACTTGCCGGATGCCTCTTTCGCCGGTCAGCAGGAAACCTTCCTGAACGTGGTCGGTTTCGACAATATCCTCGATGCGATGAAGCAAGTGTTCGCGTCGCTGTACAACGACCGCGCGATTTCGTATCGCGTGCACAAGGGCTTCACGCACGCTGAAGTGGCGCTGTC
>JBLHNV010000263.1:0-4482 GCA_047623125.1 Janthinobacterium sp.
CCGCATTTGAGGCCTTGCGCTTGACGAACGACTTCGCCGCTGCGCTGCGGGCGCTGGCAACGCTGGCCGGATGCAGCGCTTGCCTGAGAGCGGCATCGCGCAGCTGCGGCGAAATCACGCCGGCTTGTGCCAGCAGGCGCAGATGACTGTCGGTCAATTGTTCCAGGTCTTCGCCGCCATCGCCCAGGTAATGCGAAGGACGGCGCTGCGCAATGAGCAAGCTCAGCGCCTGCTTGTAAGCGAGCGCCGCTTCGGGGGCGTTGCCGTGCAGCGCGCGGTTGACCTCGGCAAAGTCGCGGCCATACCAGACCCACATGCCGTCGCCGATGCCATTGACTTCGCCATAACCGCTGCGGGCCGATAATGGCACCGTATTCAGGTAATCGACGACGATCTGGCGCCGCACCGCCATCGTATCCTCGCCCTGCTGATAAGCGCGCAGCGTGGCCGATACCATCTGGCGCAGCTTGTCTTGTATCGAGCTGGTGCGGCCCTCCGGTGAATGGCGGTATTTTTCGATCTGGGTCGCGAGCGTGCTGCCGCCGCCGGTGCGGTGGCCGCCGAAGGCGTTGAGCGACTTGTCCAGAACTGCCTTGCTGAGCCGGTCCCATTCAACGGCCGGATTGCGCTTCGGATTGGCCGGATCGAGCAGTTCGCGGTTTTCGATGAACAGCAAACTGTTGATCAACACTGACGGCGTGGCGTTGAAATCGTCGTAATAGCGCTCGGGAAAACTGGCAGCAAACAGCGGCGCGCCGCGGCAATCAAGAATTTCCAGACCGGCCTTGGTTTTTTCGCGATACGTGGCAAAGATGCCCATGTCGGCCAATTCCACCATTTTCGGTGAAAAGCGCGCTTGCGCAGTGACTTCGTAATCGTTTTGCTGCAATTTGCTCACGTAATCGGGCAAGTTGGCGTAGCCCAGGCGTTCATCGTAAGGGCTTTCTTGCGGAAAACGGATAGCATTGCTAACGCCAGGGCGGACCCGGTATTCGAGCTGGCTGACGATGTTCGAAAAGTAACGCGCCTGGAATGACGACGTGCGCACTTCGTGCACCCCCCACCACAGCGCCAGCAGCAGTAGCAGGATCAGCGCATACCGCAAGCGCCTCGACGGCACCGCCGCAGTCTCAGGCTGACGCTCATCGATCAATGGCGCAGCAGACAACCATGCGTGTGCGTAAGGTAGGGCGAGCGCCCGCGCCCGCAATTTGCGCAGCGTCCGAACCACAAACCGGGGACGACGAAAACGACGATTACTCAACATAGATGTGCGGGCCGCTCTGTCGTATATTCAGGAAGGTTCGGTCAAACTCACGTCCCTCTCCTGGCGCAGCCGACACGCAAGGAAGTCGGCTGTAAGCGCTTATCGTCGAGGGGGCTGTCTGACCTGTATCAGGCATCCCCTATTCGAGCACATCGGCACCACGACAACCCGGCTATGCGTCTAGAAAACTGGCATTCGTCGCAAATATTTTTTAAAAAAACAACGTCTGCAGCGGCGTGACAGAAGTACTGTCACACCTTTGTCACCGATCCGTCATCAGAGCTTGCGATACTCTGCACGTAGCCGCTCCAGTTCGCTGCACATGAGTGCAAATGCGACGCCGGTTTGTACCGGTTCGCCTTTGACACCGAGCTCGATATGGCGCCGCGTCGTGGCATCGCCGACACTGGGCAAGCTAAAGACCTTGACCTGCGGGAATTGCGCTTCCAGTGCCTCCATCAGCGGCGTCAGCGTGGACTCGGCCGTTTCAAATACCAGCACAGCTTGCTCGATGCGCTGCTCCAGATTGAACAGATGGACGTAATGGGTATCGAGCACCCAAGCGATCATCGGCCAGGCCATCACCGGGAAGCCGGGCACGAAATAATGCGAACCGAGCGCAAAGCCGGCGATCCGGTTGTACGGATTCGGAATCAGCGCTGCGCCTTCGGCAAACTCGGCCATTTTCAGACGCTGCAAATTCTCGGGAGAATTCAGGTCGACCGACGCGCCAGCCTCGCGCGCCGTCTCGAGCACGCGCTGTTCAATATTGACACGCCCCTCGGCATGCAGCACCAGCGGCAAACCCAGGGCCGCAGCAGCGGCCTGGCGCGTGTGATCGTCCGGCGTGGCACCGATGCCGCCACAGCAAAAGACGATGTCGTCGGTCGCAAAAGTGCGTTTTAGCGTGGCCGTGATGCGCGTTGGATCGTCGCTAAGGTATTCAACCCAGGCCAGTTGCAAGCCGCGCTCGGCCAGTATCTGGACGACCTTGCTGAAATGCTGGTCTTTGCGCTTGCCCGACAAAATTTCGTCGCCGATGATGATGAGTCCGACAGTCATGGCTGCCCTTTCGTTGGTTGGTCCTGGCTGTTGGTGATCGAGATCGGCACTGCGCGCAATTGGCGCAACGCTTCCAGGCAATAATACTGAAACCATAAGCCGGTAAAGATAAAAATAAGTACATACAACCAGATCGAGATGGCTGCCAGCAATGGAAAAAACACGACCGACAGCACCGCGCCGCCCAGCCAGAGGGCGCCCGGCACGACCCCCGCCAAGCCCGACACGATGCCGATCGCCAGCAACGGCTTGCGATGCTCTTGCATGATCTGGCGCCGCTCTTCCACGCTGGCGTAATCGGCCAGCGCATCGTAAGCGACGACGCGACAAGTGAGTGCGCCCCACAGCACCATCTGCACCAGCAGCGCCAGCGGCGGCAGCACATACAGCGGCAGCGTCAGGCTCCACAGCAAGATAAAAATCAGCGACGCCACGCTGGCAGCAAGCAGGCTGCCGAACCAGCTGCCGCCATGTTTTTTTTCCAACAGCGAAAAATGCCGGCTACCGACGTGGCGCGCGATGACAGGCATCGCGACCATTCCGATGAAGATCAGCGCCGTCAGCACCATTAGCGGCAGCAGCAGCAGCATCGCAATCAAAGGCACGATAACGATCTTTAGCGTGGACAGGCCAAAGCTGGCCAGCACCCCGCCACTGATGCTGAAACCGTCGTGCGCCCGGAACCATGCGCCCACGCCATCGATCAGCGGCTGCAGTCCCAGCCATAACAGCACGCCCCAGAGCGCCACCGAAAGCAGGAATGGGAGCACGCTCAGCAGCAGCATTTTGCCATGCATCTGCGACAGCAGTGCCCTGCCGTAGGAGTGGATCACGGCCCGCATCAGTAAGGGGTGCGCCTGATGGCTGCCAGCATCCGCGCCAGGCCCAGACATTGCTGGCGCCAAAATCCTTGCCCATAGGAGCGCCCGGGGACCAGCACACCGGCGCCGTTTTTGTATGGCAACTGATCATGCACGCCAGTGGCGACGAATTCTGGTCTGAAATTGGCGGTGCGAAACAGGATATCCCACACCGGCAGCAACACCGCAAAGTTGCAACCGGCCGGAACACGCCGGTCCTGCGCTGCAGCCTCGATCGCATGATGCATCCGGTGGTAGCGCGGCGACACCAGCAAGCGTTCGCCGATGGCGCCGAAATGCAGCCGGATATTTGCATGCTGCAAACTTTGCAGCATGCGCGATACCGACACCAGCAGCACGTACTGGGCCGGCGGCACGCCAATGCCGAGCGCGATCAGCGCCATGTAAATATCGCGCATCGCATCATCAAGCAAGTGATTGCGGTTGTCGCTCCACAGATTCATGTCCTGCTGGCTATGATGCAGGCTGTGCAAGCCCCACCACCAGTTGAAATGGTGTGAAGCGCGGTGATACCAGTAATCGAAAAAATCGAGCGCCAGCAGATACAGCATGAAAACGCCGACCGGACCCAGGCCGGGCCACAGACTATCGAGATTCATCGGATGAATATTATCCAGCCGCAGCCAGCCGGCCAGGCTGTCGATCAGCGGATCGAGCGTAAAAAAGATCAGCACCGGAAACAAGCCGAGCCGGTGCAACACCGTGTACAGAAAATCGTTCCAGCGCGCCCGCACGTCGCTCATCGATTGCACCGGGATCCACGCTTCCAGCGGACGCAAGACGACAAACAGCAAGACCAGTTCGCACACGCCGATCAGCAACCATTCGGTGCCTTCGAATGCTTCTTCGCTATAGGCGCCGAAATTGAGATGAAACACGATCGGCTGCACGACCAACTGAAATAGCCAGCCCTGGGCGTTGCCGAACAGATCGATCAAAAATTGGATCATAGGTGGTAACAAAAGCTGCGAAAAAATCGGTGAAAAATCGGTGGCGCAAGCCGTGAATCAGGGCCGCATTGCAGCAGCATAGCCCGGATGCGTACGCAGCGTGGCGAAGCAATAGCTTTTCTGCTGCAAGCCGACGATCAACGGTTCAAGGTTGGCTGGCGCCCACGGGTCTTTGCGCGACCAGATGCCCATATGGGCGACAAAGATGTCGCCATCTTTCAAATTGGCCAGCGCGCGCGTCAGCAGGACACGGTTCGACACCGACTCGCTGGACAGTTCATCGCCGGAAAAACCGGCCTTGGCCCAGCCGACATGGCGATAA
>JBLHNV010000264.1:0-4462 GCA_047623125.1 Janthinobacterium sp.
GGTCGTCCCGGCACTGGCTTGCATCCGCTGCGTGGCCAGAATAATGTCCAGGGTGCATCCGATGCGGGTCTGATTCCGATGATGTTCCCCGATTACCAGCACGTATCGGATCCGCAAGTGCAAGAGCGTTTCGCCAAGGCGTGGAAGCTGGCACCGGGCGTGCTGGACGACAAGCCAGGCTTGACCGTCGTTGAAATCATGCATGCGATTAACGACGGCCAGATCCGTGGCATGTACGTCATGGGTGAGAACCCGGCGATGTCGGATCCGGACGCAAACCACGCGCGTGCCTCGCTGGCCGCGCTGGAGCACTTGGTGGTGCAGGATATTTTTCTGACCGAGACCGCTTATCTGGCCGACGTGATCTTGCCGGCATCCGCGTTTGCTGAAAAGACCGGCAGCTTCACCAATACCGACCGCCTGGTGCAGATGGGCCGCCAAGCCCTGAATCCGCCCGGGCAAGCGATGCAAGATCTGTGGATCATCGAACGCATGGCTGAGCAGTTGGGCCTGGACTGGGGTTACCAGCACGTATCGGAAGTGTTCGATGAAATGCGCCATACCATGCCGAGCATCGGTGGCATCACGTGGGACCGGCTGGAGCGCGAAAACGCGGTCACCTATCCTTGCCTGAAAGAAGGCGATGCCGGCGATTCAGTGGTGTTTACCGATCATTTCCCGCGCGAGTCGGGCCGTGCCAAGTTCGTGCCTGCCGACATCATTCCGGCCAACGAACGCCCCGACGAGGAATATCCGATGGTGTTGATCACCGGGCGCCAGCTCGAACATTGGCACACCGGCAGCATGACGCGCCGCAGCGCCGCGCTGGACGCGATCGAACCCGATCCGGTTGCGCTGGTGCATCCGCTCGATCTTGCTGCGTTAGGTGGCAATCCGGGCGATGTCGTGACGCTGGCGTCGCGTCGCGGTCAGGTAACGCTCTACGCGCGGGCCGACGACAGCTCGCCGCGCGGCGCGATCTTCGTGCCATTTTGCTTCTACGAAGCGGCGATCAACCGTTTGACCAACTCGGCGCTTGATCCATTCGGGAAAATTCCTGAATTCAAGTATTGCGCGATCCAGGTCACGCTGGGTGGTACGGTGGCGCCGCAAGGCAGTTATGGCGGTGGCCAGGCGCAGCAGGCGCAGCAGCGTAATCCTGCGTGATGGACCTTTCAATGAACGATGAAATCACATCCCTGCCGCTATTGTCATCGGCCAGCGCGGCGCTGACGCATCAGGTCGAGGCGGTAGACGAGCGCGGTCGCCGCTCGATGATCGCGATTCCGGCAGAACGGCCTTTGGTGCTGTATGTCGACAAGCGCGAACTGGTCACGCTGATGACGCTGGGCAGCGCGCCCGAAGCGCTGGTGCTGGGTTATCTGCGCAACCAGCGCCTGGTGCGCAGCCTCGACGAGATCGTCTCCGTGCAAGTGGACTGGAGTGTCGATGCGGTGGCCGTGACGACCAGAAACGGTATCGCTGACATTGAGGAACGCACTTCGAAAAAAGTCGTCACCACCGGTTGTGGTCAAGGTTCCGTGTTCGGCGGCTTGATGGATGAAATCGACCTGATCCATCTACCGCCCGATGCGCGGCTACGCCAGTCGACGGTGCTGCGTATCGTCGACACGATACGGACCCAGAACTCGACCTACAAGCAGGCCGGGTCAGTGCATGGTTGCGGGCTGTTCGACTCTGATGGCAAGTTGCTGTATTTCATCGAAGATGTCGGGCGTCACAACGCGGTCGATGCGATCGCCGGCAAGATGTGGCTCGATGGCATCGCAGGCGGCGACAAGGTGTTTTACACCACCGGGCGCCTCACTTCCGAGATGGTGATCAAGGGGGCACAGATGGGCATTCCCTTCCTGCTGTCGCGCTCTGGCACGACGCAGATGGGCCACATGGTGGCCGAGCGGGTTGGCATGGCGCTGCTGGCGCGCTGCAGCGGCAAGCACTTCTTGTTGCTGGCCGGCCAGGAACGACTCGATTTTGACCCGGAGATGCTGAAAACGGACGAGTTGAAGCCAGGCCAGTGGCCACAACATGCGATGGACACGCGCAAGTGACGTCGCGCTGATGGGGTTGCTTGAAGCGTGCCGCGGCGCCTTTGGCTTGCTGTTTTCGGGCGATGCCGTGTTGTGGCAGATTATCTGGGTCTCGGTCAAAACCTGCACGGTGGCGTTGCTGCTGGCCACGCCGCCGGCGGTCGTCGTCGGCTATGTGATCGCCAGCTACCGCTTTCGGGGGCGGCGCGTGCTGATCTGGCTGTCTCAGGCGTCGCTGGCGGTGCCGACGGTGCTGATCGGTTTGTTGCTGTATCTGTTGCTATCGCGTCAGGGGCCGTGGGGTGGTTTGCAATGGCTGTTTTCGCAGCCTGGCATCATCGCCGGCCAATGCCTGATTGCGTTCCCGATGTTGCTGGCATTCACACTGTCGGCGGTGCAAGGGGCCGATCCGCGCTATGCGGAAACGGCGATCGCGCATGGCGCCTCGCACTGGCGCGTGATGCGTACGGTACTGTATGAAGTACGTTTCGGCGTGATCGCGGCGCTGATCAGCGGTTTCGGTCGCGTCATTTCGGAAGTCGGTTGCGCGATGATGGTGGGCGGCAATATCGCCGGCGAAACGCGTACCATCACGACCGCGATCGCGCTCGAAACCAGCAAGGGCGAATTTGCGCAAGGCATCGCGCTGGGTATCGTGCTCATTGCGATCGCTTTGCTGATGAATGGTTTGCTGCTGCTGTTGCAAGGCGATGCGCAGGCCAGCCGGAGCTGGCGATGACTGTTGCGAGCCCGGTTTTGCCGGACGTTTTGTTGCGGATCGAACGCTTGCGCAAGCGCTATGCAGCGCAAGTACTGTTCGATATCTCCGATTTCACGTTGGAAAAAAACAGCGCCTATGTGCTGACCGGCGTCAACGGCGCCGGAAAAAGCACGCTGCTGCGCATGCTGGCCGGGCTGGAGATGGCCGATGCCAGCGCCGTCAGTTTTCTTGGGGAAGCACTGCGGTTGCTCCCGTATTCGCCAGCGTTGCGGCGTTCCATCGTCTATGTGCACCAGCATCCGGTGATGTTTTCGACCAGTGTCGCTCACAACGTCAGTTATGGCTTGCTGGCGCGCGGCATGGCACGTGCCGAGGCCGCTGATCTGGCCGAACAGGCGATGGCATGGGCCGGCGTCGTGCATTTGCGCGCCAGTAATCCTGCTACGCTGTCGGGCGGCGAAAAGCAGCGCGTGGCGCTGGCGCGCGCCAAGGTGCTGGCGCCGAAACTGTTGCTGCTCGATGAGCCTTGCGCCAGCCTGGACGGCGCCGCGCGCGAACAGGTGATTGCCTTGATCCCGACTTTGATCGAATCTGGCAACAGTGTTGTGATGGCTTGCCATGACCGCGACCTGATCAAAATGCCTGGCATGCGGCGCCTGAAGCTGCGCGACGGCGGCATCGAATACCGTTGAAAATCGGCTGAGAATTAGCTTAAAAATGCGTTAAAAATACTCCAAATCCGATGGCGCCTGTTCAATTTTTGCATCATCGTCTCCAACTAGCCACCACCAAGGAAACCATGAAACTTTTCCATTTATCCCGCGTCTTTGCCGCCACCGCGCTCGTGTGTGCCATGCTGCCGGCCTCGGCCCAGCAAGTCATCAAGCTGTCGACGACGACCAGCACCGAAAATTCGGGCTTGCTGAACTATCTGTTGCCGAAGTTTGAAGCGCAGACCAATACCCGCGTGGATGTGATTTCGGTCGGCACCGGCAAGGCGCTGCAACTGGCGCGCAATGGCGACGTCGATGTGACGTTGGTCCACGCCCGGGCCGCCGAAGACAAGTTCGTTCTTGATGGCGCCGGCATCGACCGGCGCGATGTGATGTACAACGATTTTGTGATCGTCGGTCCGGTGGCGGACCCGGCCGGTGTCAAGGGCAAGACCGATGTGCTGGCCGCATTTCGAAGCATCGCCGCCGGCAGCAGCCGCTTCATTTCGCGCGGCGACAATTCGGGCACCGATCTGATGGAGCGCAGTTACTGGAAGGCTGCCGGCACGCAGCCGGAGCCGGTGCGCTATCTGTCGGCCGGTCTTGGCATGGGCGAGGTGCTGAACATGGCGGCCGAGCTGCAAGCGTACACGATGTCGGATCGCGCCACTTACAGCGCTTACAAGGCCCGCACCGGGCTGGCGATTCTGGTTGAGGGCGATGCCAGAATGTTCAATCCGTATGGCATCATCGCAGTCAACCCGGCGCGTCATCCGGGCGTCAATTACAAGGGCGCGACCCAACTCATTACATGGATTACGTCCAAAGAAGGGCAGCAGCTGATCGCCGACTTCAAGCCGGGCGGTCAGCAATTGTTTTTTCCGTCGGCCAAGCGCTGAAGCGCCGGCCCCGGGGTTACTTTTTGGCCAGCGGCTCTGGCGCCGGTCGCCGGCCGCCATCGCTGCTGACGAAGCGGG
>JBLHNV010000265.1:0-4452 GCA_047623125.1 Janthinobacterium sp.
TTTCTCATGGTTAAGAAACATCATGCGCCGTACCAGCACAAAGTGTCAAGATATCAAAATGTAAAAATGTTAACATTTCAATCTTTATCGGCATCAAACATCTCGCTCACTTCTTGCGGGTCCCACAACGGTCCCGGTCGTGAAGGGAGTCGGTTCGAAACAGGAGAGGCCGAATACGTGCACGATTGCGCCATCTGCCAACAATAGAAGCGGTAAAAAAAGGACAAAAAAAGGGTTACAAGCGCAAGCTTGTAACCCTTTTTTCACGCCAGCCGCGCTGGTCGGCGCTACCGGACGCCCGGTTCCCCGGCTTGCCAGCCAGCGCCCAGCGCACGCGCCAGCGCGACCGTTTCCAGCAAGCGCTGCGTCTTGATCTGGACCGCAGCGCGATCCAGCGCGAGCGTGCTGCGCTGGGCATCGATGACATCGAGAAAACTCGACAAACCACGCTCATAGCGCGCCTGTGCGACCAGATAGGCGCGCGCCGCCGCCTGCTGCGACTGAGCCTGGGCCTGCCCCTGCAACTGGCGCTGCTGCAAGCTGGACAAGGCATCCTCAACCTCGCGCAGCGCGTTCAACAACTTGCTTTCGTGGTTCGCCAGCGCTTCACCGTAGCGCGCCTTGGCCAAGGCCAGATTCGCTTTGTTGCGCCCGCCATCGAACAGCGGCAGCGCCAGGGCCAGCGGACCAACCGAAAACTGGCGCGAACCGCCCTGCGCCAGGTTGTGCAGGTTTTCCGAGGCATAGCCAAAATTGCCGGTCAATTGCAGCGCCGGGTAAAAAGCTGCTTCAGCCACGCCGATCTGGGCGTTTTGCGCGCGCAGCACAGCGACGCTGGCGGCCAGATCGGGACGCTGGGCCAGCAAGCTCGCCGGCAAGCCCGCTGGAATTTTGGGTGCCAGCGGCAAGCTGTCTGCGCCCACCGGCAACAACATGGCGCTCGGCGCGACCCCGGTCAACGTCGCCAGGCTGTGTTCGAGCACATTGCGCTGGCGCTGCGTTTCATGCAAATCGGCCTCGGCATTGGCGCGCTCAACGCGCGCGCGCGCGCCATCGAGTTCGCTGCTCAAGCCGGCGTCAAAACGCGCTTGCAGCAATTGCTCGCTTTCGCGCCGGGTCGCCAGCGCACTGCTCAGGATCGCCATTTCGGCATCCAGGCCGCGTAATTGCCAATAGGTTTGCGCCACCTGCGCCGACAATAGCAGCAGCACGCCATCGCGCTCGTATTCGGCCACGGTCACTTGCGCCTCGGCCGCTTCGGCCAGACGCCGCACCCGGCCCCACAGGTCAAGTTCGTATGACAAGGATGCGCCCGTACTGTAGGCATTGCCTTTGATGGTCCGTCCGCCCAGCGCCAGCGCTTGCGACGTATTGGCCGACGTGCGCACATTGGCGCTTGAGACGCCCGCGCTCACGCTCGGCAACTGGTTCGCGCGCACGCCGCCGGCCTGCGCCTGGGCCTGCAACAAACGCTGCGCCGCAGCCTTGAGGCCCGGGTTCGCTTGCAGCGCCGCCTGTTCAAGCCGGGTGAGTTCGTCATCACCGAACACGCTCCACCAGGCCTGCGGCAAACGCGCCTCGGTTGCCGCTGTTGCCACTGCCGTGGCAGCGGGCGTCTGATGGCGGTAACTGGCGCCGTCGACGGTGCCATGGACGGCCCCCGGCGCGATGAAATCGGCGCCGACGCTGGCGCAGCCGGAGAAGGCCAACGCGATCGATGCAGCCAGTGCAAACGTCCCGCCCAACTTAAACGACCCGGCCAACTTAACGCGGTTCAAACCTGTCAACATGATGCTTGCCTCAAGATAAAATTAACGGATGGCCTGGAACAGGCCGAGGCTGTCAATGCCCGCCGGCACCCGGCCCCGATGGCGACTTCAGCTTGTCGGCGAACCACAGCACGACAATGCAGGACAGCAACACCATGCCGATGATGTAGAAACCATCGTTGTACGCCATCACATACGCTTCGCGCCGCACGATCCGGTCCACCGCCGCCAAAGCCTGGTTCGCCGCTTGCACCGGGTCGATGCCCTTGCTGACGAACGATTGCGTCAACTGGTCCAGCCGCAACTGGGTCGGCGCGGCATAGCTGCTCACTGCTTCGCCGATGCGGGCAGAATGAAACTTTTCGCGGCTGCTGAGCGCCGTCGCCAGCAACGCGATGCCGATCGAGCCCCCCAGGTTGCGCGTCATGTTGAACAGGCTCGATGCCGATGCCATGTCGCGCGGTGGCAGTCCCTGCATCGCAAAATTGGCCAGCGTCAGCATGATGAAAGGCTGGCCCAGCGAACGCACCACTTGCGACAGCAGCAACTGGTCGTAGCCGGTGCTCGCATCCATGGCCGAATTCATCAGACACGAATAGCCGAACAGCGCCAGTCCGATCGAGCACAAAATCCGGTTATCGACGCGCGACGACAGGGCCGCGACGAACGGCATGATAAACAGTTGCGGCAAGCCGACCCACATGATTACTTCGCCGATTTGCATCGGCGAATAGCCGGCGATCTGGCCCAGAAACAGCGGCAGCAAAAATGACGAACCGTACAAACCCATGCCGGTAACGGCCGACAAGACAGTGGCCACCAGGAAATTGCGCTGGCCATACAGACCCAGATTGACGAACGGTTCGGCGCGCAGCGAACAGGTCACGACCCAGCCCAGCAAACCGAACAGCGACAGCGCCGCGAACGTGATGATATAAAGGGAATCGAACCAATCCTTGGAATTGCCTTCTTCGAGAAAGATGGTCAGGCAACCGAGGCCCAGCGCCATCAAGCCGATGCCCAGCCAGTCGGCGTTCCAAAATTGCTTCAATTGCATCGGCTCGCGTTCCAGGCCGTACCACATGCCCGCGATCAACAGCGTGCCAGGCACCCAGTTGATGTAAAAAATCGAAGGCCAGCCGTACAGTTCGGAGAGGTAGCCGCCCAATGTCGGCCCCATGGCCGGCGCCAGCGTCGCCGTCAAGCCGAAGATGGCCATCCCGGTGGCCCGTTTCGACGCCGGCAACTTGGTCATCACCAGCGTCATCGCCATCGGGATCAGCGCGCCGCCGGAAAAACCTTGCAGCATCCGGAACACGATCATGCTTTCCAGGTTCCAGGCCGCGCCGCACAGCGTCGAAAACAGCACGAACAGGGCCGTCGTGCCGATCATGTAGCCGCGCAAGCTAAATACGCGGGTCAGCAATCCGGTCAACGGAATGACGATAATTTCGGCGACCAGATAAGCCGTCGAAATCCACGACCCCTCCTCTTGCGTGGCCGACAGCGAGCCCAGTATGTCGCGCAGCGATGCATTGGTGATCTGGATGTCGAGCACCGCCATGAACGCGCCCATCATGCCGGCAGCGATGGCGATCCAGGTACGCGCCGAGACTTCCTCGGCGGGTGCAACCATGATTGCAGTAGCCATCGTTTACTCCTGGTGCGCCGCAACCTTGGTCTTGGCGGCATCAGGCTGGTGGATTGCCACTTCGGCCAGCGCCGACATGCCCGGCACCAGACGGCCGCCCAGCGCCTTCACATCGTCAGGATCAAGCACGATCTTGACCGGCACGCGCTGCACGATCTTGGTGAAATTGCCGGTCGCATTATCGGCCGGCAACAGAGCAAATTGCGCGCCAGAGGCGGGCGAAAAGCTGTCGATGCGGCCGGCCAGCCTCTGCTCCGGCAGCGCATCGATATGCACGTTGACAATCTGGCCCTGGCGCAAGTTGGCCAACTGGGTTTCCTTGAAGTTGGCCGTGATCCAGACTTCATCTTGCACGATTGCCATCAGCAACTGGCCTGGCTGCACGCGCATGCCGACCTCGATCGGGCGCCTGCCGATGCGACCCGCCACCGGCGCAAGAATGCGGTTATACGCCAGTTGTTGCTGTGCATCCTTCAACTGGACGGTCAACACCTGCAATTGCGCCTTCAGCACGTCGCGCCCGGTACTGGCGATCGCGATCTGCGCAATGGCTGCCTGTGCGCCGCTGCGGCGCGCGGCCAGATCGGCCACGGCGACGGCGCGCGCCGCGTTAGCGGCATCCAGTTCGGCCTTCGAGACGGCCTTCATCTGACTGCTGTACAACTGGCCGTAGCGCTCGGCATCCTGATTGGCGCGCAGCAATTGCGCTTGCGACTGCGAGACCTGGGCCGCAACAGCGCCCGCTTGCGCGTCGACCTGGCGAATTTGCGCATCGGCTTGCAACACTTGCTGCCCCGCTGCGGCGATCTGGGCGCTGATTTGTGCGACCTTGGCCAGCTGGTCGGTCGGATCGAGTTCGGCGATCAGGTCGCCCTGCTGCACCGCCTGATTGTCTTCGATCAGCACGCGCGTGACGACGCCGGACAGGCGCGACGACACCGGATGCAGATGGCCCGACACATAGGCGTTTTCAGTCTCGACAAAATAATGGCTGCGATACCACATGCGGCCACCGATGCCGAGCGCAATCAG
>JBLHNV010000266.1:0-4414 GCA_047623125.1 Janthinobacterium sp.
AAGAATGCCATGGATGCTCCAATTGCTACTGCCGCGATGGCGCGCCCGCCCGGGGGTGCTGTATCGGCGACAGTAAGGGTTGTAATGGTCCGGTGAATGCTCACCAGTTGGTGATTGTGGCGGCCGATCGGTGGCTCAGTCGGCGCAGCGTTGCAAGAGTCCTCGGTTGTGCGCTAGCGGGCCGAAGCCCTGGCGCCATGCTGGTTGACGGTCTTGCCGCTGCGCGACACTCGCGCCTTGACCAGCGAGATCGGCGCCGCATTTTTGCTCTTGCTGGCGTTGCGTCTGGTCACCGCGCGCTTGCGCTCACTGCGCTCCGCTTCATACTTGATGGTCGCATTGTCGGCGATTTCGGTCGTAATATCGATATTTTTCGATGTCGAAATGCGCGGCACCAGAATCGTCGAACCGGCCATCAGCAGCATTTTTTTCGGGATATTGTTGGCTTGGCGCAGCACCTCGGGCGTCGTGTCATATTTTGACGCCAGGGTGTCGATGTGCTCGCGCGCGCTGGTGATTTTGTGCGTGGTCCAGGTCGACAGCGCCTGCCCCCATTGGGCCAGATTCAGATGGAATTTCCTGGCATTTTCTTTTGGCAGCAAAATCTGAGTATTCGCGCTGCCGGTGATGACCGGGCGGTTGAATTGCGGGTTTAGTGCCTTGAATTCATCGAGCGACAATTCCGCCAGTTGCGCCGCGATCGTCATGTCGATATCGCTGGTTTTGTCGACGGTGGTGAAATAGGGCAGGTTGTCGATCTGCGGCAGCGTCAGGCCGTACTGCATCGGATTGCCAATGATGTTCTTGATCGCTTGCAGTTTGGGTACGTAGTTGCGGGTCTCGCTCGGCATCTGATAGGCGATGCTGTCGAAATCGGTCGGTTTGCCCAGCGCTTCATTTTTTTTGATCGCTCTTTGAACCGAGCCTTCGCCCCAGTTGTAAGCTGCCAGCGCCAGTTGCCAGTCGCCGAACATGCCATACAGTTGTTGCAGATAGGATAGCGCAGCATCGGTCGAAGCGACGACGCCGCGCCGCTCATCCTTGAACATCGTCTGTTTCAGGTTGAACGCGCGCCCGGTGGCCGGTATGAATTGCCACATGCCGGCGGCATTGGCACTGGAAAATGCCTGCGGGTTGAACGCCGATTCGATGAATGGCAGCAGCGCCAGTTCGGTCGGCATGCCGCGTTTTTGTAATTCCTGTACCACGTGGAACAGGTAGCGCGAAGCGCGCGCGGTGGTGATCGCGATATGTTCGGGGCGCGTGCTGTACCAGGCAACGTGCTTGGCAACCAACTGGTTGTCGATGTCGGGAATGGCATAGCCGCTGCGGATGCGGCTCCAGATGTCAATTTCCTTGATGCCATCGACATTGTCATCGATCGTCAGGGCAGCGCTCTTGTACTGAGGCAGCGTTTCCAGTCCCGCCACGCTAACGCTCGCCAGAGCCTGGACCGGCTCTTGGGTCGGCATCGGCGTCGAGTCGATTGCATGACAAAATACCGGCGCGGCCAGTAGCAGCGCAGCCAGAGTCCAGGATGTCTTTGTTTTTACGTGCATAGTTTTCCATTATTGTCGTCAAAAACAGGACAGAACGCGAGCGATCTCGAAGTGTACGTACCTGTATCGATGCGCGTCAAGAAATAGTTGGGTTTGCCAGCGTTGAGTATTTTGATTCTTTTTAATAATAATGCCCCGTTTTCAAGCAAAAAACAGCGGGGTTGGCCTGCTGCAGAGCGGTTGTTGCGCGCGCCGGGTCGATTGCAATGGGCCCTGTGCAGTATACGGATCAGTCCGAACCATGGCGTGCAGGTAGCGGTTCCGTGAGCGAAAAATATGAGACGTCTCAAGATTGCGTACAATTTGGGTCTGCGGCAACCCTGCTTGCTGCGACCATCAGGAAGATCCATCATGCGCACCCCAGCACATCCGGCCCACGCCGACATTATTGCCGCGACCGAGGCCTGGCTTGAAAAAGCCGTTATCGGCTTGAATTTGTGTCCCTTTGCCAAGGCTGTTCATATCAAAAAACAAATTCGCTACGTCGTGTGCGACGCCAGCACGCCGGAAGACTTGTTGAGCATGCTGATGGATGAGTTGCAAACATTGTCCGATTGCGACCCGCAGCAAACCGACACGACGTTGCTGATCCATCCTCATGTCCTTAATGATTTCCTTGATTACAATGAATTCCTTGATGTCGCCGATGCGGCGCTGGAAGACATGGATCTGGTGGGCGAGTTGCAGGTGGCTAGTTTTCATCCGCAATACCAGTTTGCCGATACCGAACCGGACGACATCGACAATTACACGAACCGCTCACCGTATCCAACCTTGCACCTGCTGCGCGAAGAGAGCATTGAGCGCGCGGTCGAGGCTTTTCCTGATGCGGCGGGCATTTTCGACCGTAATATCGCCACGCTGCGCGCGCTGGGACATCAGGGATGGGAGCAACTCGGCCTGGCACCGAAAGCATGACCGCGCCCCGGATACGTGCCGACACGCCCTGTGTCGCCGTTTGTTCGACCACGTTCGACGCCGTGTGCCGCGGCTGCGGGCGCACGGTGCTCGAAGTGGCGCACTGGGTATCGATGGACGAGCAACAAAAAGAAATCGTCTGGCAGCGCATCACGTCGGAAGGCTACCCGCGCCGCAGAGGCTAACGCAGCGAGCGCAGGCGTGATCACGCCTGCGTACTGCGGGGCGGCGGTCGTTCAGTAGCTGCCGATGTAATCCTTTTTTCCGACCTCGACGCCGTTGTGGCGCAAGATCGCGTACGCGGTCGTCGCATGGAAGTAGAAGTGCGGCAGTGCGTAGTGCAGCAGATAAGTCTGACCCGTGAAATGCTTGGTTTTTTCGCCGCTGCCGGTCGTGATGGGGCGTTCTTCGCTACCTTCGATCTGCGTTTGCGGCAGTGACTCGATGAACGCCAGCGTCTTCTCGATGCGTGCTTTCAGGTCGGCCAGCGACTGTTCATTGTCTTCAAATGACGGCACGGCCACGCCGGCCAGGCGCGCTGCGCAACCCTTGGCAAAATCGGCTGCGATCTGAATTTGTCGCGCGAAAGGCAGCATGTCCGGGTACAGCCGAAATTGCAGCAATGCATTCGGATCGATTTTCTTTTCGATCACGTGGTGTTCGGTCTTGTCCAGCATGGCTGACAGGCTGTTCAGGATTTGCTTGAAAACGGGGATCGACGCGGCGTAAATGGAGAGGGACATGGTAGCTTCCTGTGGTGGGGGTGCGCCGATGATAGCAAGGCTGCGCGGTTTTTGTTGGATCTGGCATCGACCAAGGCCAGAACCAGAACGGCAGGACACCTTGGCTTGCTGATGCTATGCTGCGCACAAGTCCATACATCTCTGTTTGGAAGCCGCCATCGATTACTTTCCAGAAAGCCGCCATGAGCACGCCAAACCCGAGCCATCCGAATGTGCGTCGTCCGAAGTCCCGGCGGCGCTTTTTGCTGGGCGGTCTTGGCCTGGCCGGCGCTCTGGTCGTTGGCTGGGGCCTGCTGCCGCCGCGCCAGCGCTTGAATGCATCGCAACGGCTCGCCGTCGAAGGTGCCGTCGCGTTGAATGGCTGGATCGCGATCAAGGCCGATGGCATCGTGTCGTTGGCCATGGCGCGTAACGAAATGGGGCAAGGCGTGCATACGGCGCTGCCGATGCTGGTGGCCGAAGAGCTCGATGTGCCGCTTTCGATGATCACGCTCACGCAAGCGCCGCTCGACAAGATCTTCGGCAATCTGGCGGTGATGCGCGAGACGCTGCCATTTCATCCCGACGATGATGGTAACGTCAAGGCGCTGTCGCAGTGGATGCTAGGCAAGGTGGCGCGCGAAATAGGCATTACGCTGACCGGTGGCTCGTCCAGCATCAAGGATGGCTGGGAACCGCTGCGCGAAGCCGGCGCCACCGCGCGCATGATGCTGGTCCGGGCTGCAGCAGCCAACTGGGGCGTACCGGCTGCTGAATGCCGCACCGAGGCCGGATTCGTGCTGCATGCCGGCGGCAAGCAGGCATCCTATGGCAGTCTGGCGGCGCAGGCTGCCGGGCTGAGCGTGGCGCGCTCCGATGTGCGCCTGAAGCCGGTAGCGCAATTCAGGCTGATCGGCAGCAGCGCCGCGCGGCGCGATACTCCTGGCAAGGTCGATGGCAGCGCCGTGTTCGGCATCGATGCACGCATGCCCGGCATGGTGTACGCAGCGGTGACGATGGCGCCTGTTATTGGCGCTGGCGTTGCGCAATTCGACACGTCCAAGGTGGCTGCCATGCCCGGTGTGCTGAAGGTCGTCGATTTCTCGGATGCGCTGGGCGAGCACTTTGGCGCCCGGGCCGGCGTGGCAGTGCTCGCAAAGTCGTTCTGGCAAGCGCAGCAGGCAGTGAAGGCGCTGCCTGTACGCTGGACCGACA
>JBLHNV010000267.1:0-4397 GCA_047623125.1 Janthinobacterium sp.
TGTCGATGCCGAAGCGGCGTCCGATGCGGTTCCGTATCCAGGTTATTGCAACACCATCTCTCCTGCCTACAAGGCGCTGATCGGCTTGAACCTGCTCAAGGGTTTCCGGCATGACTTGAAGCGATGCCTGGCAGGAACGCTGGGCTGCACCCATTTGACCGAACTGGCGCAAGTGTTGCCGACGGCTGCGATCCAGGCCTTTGCCGGCGATGTGATCCCGACCCGCGACGGCCCCCATCACAGCACGGGCGAGCGCCCATTCCAGATCGATAAATGCCACGCCTTGCGTGCCGATGGCCCGGCAGTGGCACTTTATTATCCGCGCTGGCTGATCAAGGCCGAGTCGGATTGACCTTAGTTTCCCCTGTTTTTTCGCACCATCAACCATGTTTCTTACACATCAGTATCAGAAGGGAAGCCAGCATGAAAATCCATGAGTATCAAGGCAAAGAAATCCTCCGGCAATATGGAGTGACGGTTCCGCGCGGTATCGCGTGCATGTCCGTTGAAGAAGCATTGGCAGCGGCAGAGACTCTGGGCGGCCCGGTTTGGGTAGTCAAGGCACAGATTCATGCTGGTGGTCGCGGCAAGGGCGGCGGCGTCAAGGTTGCCAAGACGTTGGAGCAAGTCAAGCAATACGCCAACGAGATCATGGGCATGCAATTGGTCACGCACCAAACCAGTCCTGAAGGCCAGAAAGTACGTCGCTTGCTGGTTGAGGAAGGCGCTGACATCAATAAAGAATTGTACGTGTCGATGGTCACCGACCGCATCAGCCAGCGCGTCGTGCTGATGGCGTCGAGCGAAGGTGGCATGGATATTGAAGAAGTCGCCGAAAAGCACCCTGAATTGATCCACCAGATCGCGATCGATCCGGCTGTCGGCCTTACTGACGCCGAGGCGGATGATATCGCTACCAAGATCGGCGTTCCTGCCGCATCGCTGGTCGACGCGCGCACTCAGTTGCAAGGCCTGTACAAGGCATTCTGGGAAACCGACGCATCGCTGGCCGAAATCAATCCTTTGATCCTGACCGGTTCCGGCAAGGTCATTGCGCTCGATGCGAAATTCAATTTCGACGCCAATGCGCTGTTCCGCCATCCTGAAATCGTCGCTTTCCGCGACCTCGATGAAGAAGATCAGGCTGAAGTCGAAGCGTCGAAATTTGACCTCGCCTACATCTCGCTTGACGGTAACATTGGCTGCCTGGTCAACGGCGCCGGCCTGGCGATGGCGACGATGGATACCATCAAACTGTTCGGCGGCGAGCCAGCCAACTTCCTCGACGTGGGCGGCGGAGCGACGGCAGAAAAAGTGACCGAAGCCTTCAAGATCATGCTGAAGAACCCGGGCCTGAAAGCCATTCTGGTCAATATTTTTGGCGGCATCATGCGTTGCGATGTGATCGCTGAAGGCGTCATCGCAGCATCGAAAGCGGTATCGCTGCAAGTGCCGCTGATCGTGCGGATGAAGGGCACCAACGAAGATATCGGCAAGAAAATGCTGGCCGAGTCCGGATTGCCTATCATCGCAGCCGATACGATGGAAGACGCAGCAAAGAGCGCTGTCGCTGCCGCCGCCGGTCAAGCTTAATCAAGGAACCAACATGTCCATTCTGATCAATAAAGATACCAAAGTCGTTACCCAAGGGATCACCGGCAAGACCGGCCAGTTCCACACCCGCGGTTGCCGTGACTACGCGAATGGCAAGAATGCCTTCGTCGCAGGCGTCAATCCGAAAAGAGCCGGCGAAGATTTCGAAGGCATTCCGATTTTTGCCAATGTACGCGAAGCGAAGGCCGCTACTGGCGCCAACGTATCGGTGATCTACGTGCCGCCGGCAGGCGCCGCAGCGGCGATCTGGGAAGCGGTCGAAGCGGAACTCGATCTGGCCATTTGCATCACCGAAGGCATTCCGGTGCGCGACATGATGGCGTTGAAAGACCGCATGGCAAAATCCGGCAGCAAGACCTTGCTGCTCGGACCGAACTGCCCGGGTTTGATCACGCCTGATGAAATCAAGATCGGCATCATGCCAGGCCATATCCACAAGAAGGGCCGTATCGGCGTCGTATCGCGCTCCGGCACCCTGACCTACGAGGCAGTCGGCCAATTGACCGCATTGGGTCTGGGCCAGTCGAGCGCGGTTGGCATCGGCGGCGATCCGATCAATGGCTTGAAGCACATCGACATCATGCGCATGTTCAACGACGATCCTGATACCGACGCGGTCATCATGATCGGCGAAATCGGTGGCCCGGATGAAGCGAATGCGGCTTACTGGATCAAGGACAACATGACGAAGCCAGTCATCGGTTTCATCGCCGGTGTTACCGCTCCTCCGGGCAAACGCATGGGTCATGCCGGCGCGCTGATCTCCGGCGGTGCCGACACCGCGCAAGCGAAACTGGAAATCATGGAAGCTTGCGGCATTACCGTGACGAAAAATCCGTCCGAGATGGCACGTTTGCTGAAAGCGGCTCTGTAAGCTGATATTGCGCCAGCAGTGAACGAGGGGGAGCGCAATACTCCCCCAATGAGCCGCAATGCGGCCCCAAACGAGCCGCATTGCGGCTCGTTTGTCATTTGTGCCTCCGATATGCGCGGCGGTGCAATCGTCCCCCTCGATCAGACTGACAAAAATTGTCAGTACCGATGTTAAATATATAAATACTGACAATTGACGGCGCCGATTGTGACAAAAAATGTCACTCAGGGCAAGCAGCGATGAGACGCCAGTTTATTCTTCGCCTGTTCGCGGCGCTAATATTGCAAGGTTTCATTATTTGTTGCCTGCGCGCACGCTGGCATGCGGATTGCTATTATTCCAATGTCGGAAACCTATTTTAATAATCATTCGGGAGTGTCAAAATGAAATCGATAAAAATGATGAAGCAGCGGGTACAAGCCGGTTTTACACTGATTGAACTGATGATCGTCGTCGCGATCATCGGCATACTGGCGGCGGTGGCTATTCCACAATATCAGGATTACGTGACCCGCTCGAAATGGGCTGACACGATGGCCAGCGTCGGGCCGCTGAAGCTCGCCATCGCCGAGTGTCTGCAAAATAATGCGGGTGTTTCGACCAACTGCGTTACCGCCGCCCAGCTCGGACTCGCTGCGCTGCCGACGCCAAAATATGGTTCGATCTTCGTGGTCACGGCGCCGTCGGTCGCCACCGTACTGATCAAGACCACCGGCACCACCGAGGTGGGTTCCTACGTCTATGGCGCCTTGGGCACCGTCGACGCCAGCGGCACCAAGATTGAATGGACTGCGGATTCGTCGGATACGATCCCGCCCAAGATCGTCAAGGCTGGCGTGCGATAGTCGATAGTCGATCAGTCGGAGCGCCGGTAACGCGCTCTGGCGCGCCGGCAAGTCCTGAATCGTCTTTGGTTATCCAGATATCAAAAATCCCCACAGTCGGCTTCCGGCTGCGGGGATTTTATTTTGCAAACGCTGCGACCTGTGCGCTGCTTTTGACGTGCTGCGGCCAAAGCGCTGCCGTTGACGCGCTATTGCAAGAGCTCTGCTGCTAAAGCTCCGCACTCCAGTCCCCGCTCTTGCCGCCATGTTTTTCCAGCACCCGGACATCGGTCATCACCATGCCCCGGTCGACCGCCTTGAGCATGTCGTAGATGGTCAGCAAACCGATCTGAACTGCCGTCAACGCTTCCATTTCGACGCCGGTCTTGCCGAAGGTTTCGACCTGGGCGCGGCAATGCACGCGGTTATTGGCGACATCGGTGTCGAAATCGACGGCGACGCGCGTCAGCGCCAGCGGATGGCACAAGGGCACCAGGTCGCTGGTGCGTTTTGCGCCCATGATGGCGGCAATGCGGGCGATGCCCAGCACGTCGCCTTTTTTCGCATCGCCAGCGAGCATAATGGCCAGCGTCGCCGCCTGCATCCGGATGGTTCCGCTGGCTACTGCGACGCGCTGGGTTTCCTTCTTGCTGCCGACATCGACCATGTGGGCGCTGCCACCCGCGTCGAAATGGGTCAACCGGTCCGGCGCGCCGCCGGCGGGACTGTTATGGTTCGTGGTCATGTTTTATCTATCGTGGAATCGTGTATGGAGAAGTGTGGCATTCTGGCGCCAGGCGCCAGAATGCGGCCCGGCAGCAGGGTATCATAGCACTGTGAAACCAAAACTACCCCGCAGCATCGAGGTCGCGAGCACCATGGCAACATGGCGCCGGAGCGCAGTCAGGACCACGCTGGCATGCACGGCGACGGCTGCTCTGCTGCTCTCGCCTGCCACTGGCGTGCTGGCGCAAGCTAACGTGGTTGCGCCAGCAGGACTCAATTTGCCGACGCTGGGCGACACCGAGCGCGAAGATCTGTCGCCCGGCATGGAGCGCAAACTGGGCGAAGAAATCATGCGTGAT
>JBLHNV010000268.1:0-4380 GCA_047623125.1 Janthinobacterium sp.
TGGATCGCGATGGTTTTTTTCAGGCCGCTAATGGCGGCACGCTGATGCTCGACGAAGTGGCCGAACTGCCGCTGGCGATGCAAGTGAAGCTGCTGCGTGCGATTCAGGAACGGCGCGTGCGCAAGGTCGGCGCAACCGTGGAAGAGGTGGTCGATGTGCGCATCATCAGCGCAACGCACCAGAACCTGGCGCAATGCGTCGCGACGGGGGCGTTTCGGCAGGATTTGTTTTATCGGCTCAATGTGATCGAACTGCATTTGCCGGCGCTGCGCGAGCGGCTCGATGACCTCGAAGTGCTGATTGAGTCCATCCTGGAACGCTTGAGCAGCGCCGGCAACAAGGCGGTGCTGGGTGCGCAGGTGCTGGAAACGCTGCGCTCGTATTCGTTTCCGGGCAATGTGCGGGAACTCGAAAACATTCTGGAGCGGGCGCTGGCGTTCGCCGACGATGGCATCATCGAAGTGGCGAACCTGGCATTGAAGGGGGCGCGCATCGAATTGACCTTCGCTCCGGTTGCCGCCCCCGCGCCGTTGCCCGCACCGACGACTGGCAGTGCGCCGGACCCCTTGCCGCATTGCCTGCCTGACTATCTTGATCAGGTCGAGCGTGACATCATCTTGCGTGCGCTGGCGCAAACCCGGTTCAACCGGACCCAGGCCGCGCAATTGCTGGGCATCAGCCTGCGCCAGTTGCGTTATCAGATGCAAAGGCTGGTGATCCATGAGCAGGAATCGCCATGAGCCGCCATCGACCGTAGCAGATCCGCAGGCGCAGACCTTCAGGTGCCTGACTTTGCCATCGCCGCCGATGGCTGGCGCCGTGACGCGGCCTCCTGCGATTGGCCTTATTGCGATGCCAGACTTGGCGGCAACGCGATTGATCTGCCGCTGATTCAAAACATTAGCCGACCGACCGGGCATTTCAACGGGCCGCAGGTCGCCGATTTGTTTACCTGCTGGTTAGATTATAATGCCGATCCCTCGTTCGTAAACTTGCGCCGATTGGCCGTGTCGGCGGGTTTTTTCGTCCGGTGCGATGGTCGCGCGATGCCATCCCCTGCATGCGGCCGGCATGCCGCAGTATCGGCGTTCGAAAGGAGCGGGTCATGCAAAGGGACTTGATCGGCATTAAAATGGGGGGGCGCCGATCGGGTCGCATTCACGTCGCGTCGGTATGCGGCGCTAGCAGTTATTGAGCGCCATCAACCGCAGATAGCGATCACGCATCCGGTATTGCGGGGCCCATCCGATTAGGACAAAGTCAAGCCATTTTGATGTGCGAACTGCAAAAAATTACCCGTGTGCCGTACGGAAAAACCATTGCGTGCTCGCAGGATGGGCACTACAATTAGTCATGTGGCCATGAGTCAACACTAAATGTAGTATGATTCGGACCTATTTTTCTAGCAGTGCTGTCAGTGGCAGTTTTGCCGCCGATGTACTTGCCACGTTTGGGGACGGGTCCGTTGCCGAGTACGCAGCATGACACCGCCAGCGCAGATGGGCGGCGGTGACGTAGTCAAAAGATTTAACAGATTCAACAGATTTATGTTGGGCACCGCCGAGGCGGGTGTCCTCAATTCACAACGATGAGCGGCAGCCAGACTGCAAGCTGTTACCGGGAGCTTCAATGCAATCACCTCCAGACAATTCCATCAACCCGGCAGCAGCGCCGGCCTATCTATCGACGCTGGCTTCTGGCCTGGCCGACTACCGAATCATCCGTCGCAATGGCGCCGTGGTGGCGTTTGAACCTTCCAAGATCGCGCTGGCGGTGACCAAGGCTTTTCTGGCGGTTGGTGGCGGTCAGGGCGTGGCATCGGCGCGCATCCGTGAAATGGTCGAGCAATTGACTTCCAGCGTGGTAGCGGCACTGGTGCGACGTCATCCCGGCGGCGGCACCTTCCATATCGAAGATGTGCAAGATCAGGTGGAATTGTCGTTGATGCGCTCCGGCGAGCACGATGTCGCGCGCGCTTACGTGCTGTACCGCGCCAAGCACATGGAAGAGCGCCGTTTGCAGGCACGCAGCAATCCTGTCGATGCAGCGCCGCAATTGCATGTCATTGAAAATGGCGTGCGCCGCGCGCTCGACATGAACCAGGTGCTTGACCTGATCAATGCCGCCTGCGTCGGCCTGGAAAAACACGTCGATGCCGACGCGATCCTGGCCGAGACGGTGAAGAATTTGTATGATGGCGTGCCGGTTGAAGAATTGCACAAGTCGGCGATTCTGGCTGCGCGCGCGCTGATGGAAAAAGACCCGGCTTACAGCCAGGTTACCGCCCGCATCTTGCTGCACACGATCCGCAAGGAAGTGTTTGGCCAGGAAGTGGCGCAAAATGAGACACCGGCCCACTACCTGTCGTATTTCCCGAATTACATCGCCAAGGGCATAGCAGCCGAATTGCTCGACCCGGTACTGGCCGAATTCGACCTTGCCCGCCTTGCCAAGGCGCTGGTCGCCGAGCGCGACCTGCAATTCGGTTACATCGGCTTGCAAACGCTGTATGACCGTTACTTCCTGCACATCAACGAAGTGCGCATCGAAATGCCGCAAGCGTTCTACATGCGCGTCGCGATGGGACTGGCGCTGGACGAGAAAGATCGCGAAGCACGCGCTATCGAGTTCTACAACTTGCTGTCGTCGTTTGACTTCATGAGCTCGACGCCGACGCTGTTCAACGCCGGCACGCTGCGCTCGCAACTGTCGTCGTGCTACCTGACGACCGTGTCCGATGACCTGGAAGGGATCTACGACGCGATCAAGGAAAATGCGCTGCTGGCCAAGTATGCAGGCGGCCTGGGCAATGACTGGACGCCGGTGCGCGCGCTGGGCGCCCACATCAAGGGCACCAATGGCAAGTCGCAAGGCGTGGTGCCATTCCTGAAAGTGGTTAACGACACGGCGGTCGCGGTCAACCAGGGCGGCAAGCGCAAGGGCGCGGTCTGCGCCTACCTGGAAACGTGGCACATGGATATCGAGGAATTCCTCGATCTGCGCAAGAACACCGGTGACGATCGCCGCCGCACCCATGACATGAATACGGCGAACTGGATTCCGGACCTGTTCATGAAACGCGTGATGGAAAAGGGCGACTGGACATTGTTTTCGCCCAGCGATACCCCCGACTTGCACGACAAGGTCGGACGCGCATTCGAAGCGGCCTACACCGGCTATGAAGCGAAAGCGGCGAACGGCGAAATGCGCCTGTTCAAGAAGGTCGCAGCGCTCGACCTGTGGCGCAAGATGCTGTCGATGCTGTTCGAAACCGGCCATCCATGGATCACGTTCAAGGATCCGTGCAACATCCGCAGCCCGCAGCAGCACGTCGGCGTCGTGCACAGCTCGAACCTGTGCACCGAGATCACGCTGAACACGAACGCAAGCGAAATCGCAGTCTGCAATCTGGGCTCGGTCAATCTGCCAGCGCACATGAAAGAAGGCCGGATCGACCACGTCAAGCTGCAAAAGACGATTCGCATCGCGATGCGCATGTTAGATAATGTCATCGACATCAATTATTACGCCGTCGAAAAGGCACGCGAGTCGAATTTGCGTCACCGTCCTGTAGGCATGGGCATCATGGGGTTTCAGGATTGCCTGCACATGATGCGCACGCCGTATGCATCGATGGCAGCGGTCGAATTCGCCGATACCTCGATGGAAGCGGTGTGCTACTACGCCTACCTGGCATCGACCGAACTGGCCGAAGAGCGTGGCCGCTACAGCTCGTACGAAGGTTCTCTGTGGGATCGCGGCATCTTGCCGCAGGATTCGGTCCAGTTGCTGCTTGAGGAACGCGGCGGTTACGTCGAAGTGGATGCCTCGTCGAAGATGGATTGGGAGCCGGTGCGCGCGCGCATCAAGCAATTCGGCATGCGCAATTCGAACTGCGTTGCGATCGCTCCGACAGCAACTATTTCGAATATCATCGGCGTGTCCGCTTGCATCGAACCGACTTACCAGAACCTGTATGTCAAGTCGAACCTGTCGGGTGAATTCACCGAGATCAATGGCTACCTGGTGCGCGACCTGAAGGCGCGAGACCTGTGGGATGAAGTGATGATCTCGGATTTGAAGTATTTCGATGGCAGTCTGGTCAAGATCGATCGCGTCCCGCAAGACTTGCGCGAGATCTACGCCACCGCATTCGAAGTGTCGCCATCGTGGCTGGTTGAAGCTGCATCGCGTCGTCAGAAGTGGATCGATCAGGCGCAGTCGCTCAATATCTACATGGCTGGCGCCTCGGGCAAGAAGCTCGACGAAACCTACAAGCTGGCCTGGCTGCGCGGTCTGAAGACGACGTACTACCTGCGCACGATTGCAGCGACGCATATGGAGAAATCGACTTCCCGCACCGGCGCTCTGAATGCGGTG
>JBLHNV010000269.1:0-4363 GCA_047623125.1 Janthinobacterium sp.
GAGCTGGACCGGAAAATCCGAACTGCGCACGCTGACCGCTGCCGAATGGGTCGGTGGCATGTTGCCGCTGGAAAAAACGGCACTGCTGTGCGGCTTTTATCTGAACGAATTACTGGTCAAGCTGCTAGCGCGCGACGATCCCCATCCAGGTTTGTTCGACCATTACGTGGCCGCATTGAACCAGTTGGCGCATGGCGAACCGGCCCCGGTCGTGCTGCGTAAATTCGAGCGTGCACTGTTAAAAGAAACCGGCGTCGCTGCCGATTTGACGATCTGCACCAGCACCCGGCTGCTGGTCGATGCAACGCAGCAATACGTGGTTGACCCGGAGCGCGGACCGCGCCTGGAGTGTGCGCAAGATACCTGGCCGCGGGTGTCCGGCAAGACGCTGCTGGACATGGAGCGCGGTGACTACAGCGCCAGCAAAACACTGACCCAAAGCAAGCAACTGATGCGCTTCCTGTTGGCGCATCACCTGGGCGGAGCACCGCTCAATACGCGCCAGATCCTGATCGATTTGATGCAACTTTAAATCCCATAAACTTCGCACAAATAACCCATACCATGAGCTTCTTGCAACCACCCGGCCAGGTCATCGACTTTGGCGTCAATATCGACCATGTGGCGACGCTGCGTAATGCGCGCGGCACTAACTACCCCGATCCGATTCGCGCCGCGCTGCTCGCCGAGCAAGCTGGCGCCGATGTGATCACGCTGCACTTGCGCGAAGACCGGCGTCACATCAAGGATGCCGACGTGATCGCGCTGGCGCCGCAACTGATGACGCGGATGAATCTGGAAGCGGCCGTCACGCAAGAGATGATCGATTTCGCATGCCGCATCAAGCCGAGCGACGTTTGCCTGGTGCCCGAGCGGCGCGAAGAAGTGACGACCGAAGGCGGTCTTGACGTGGTGCGCTATTTTCACAAGGTACAAGCGGCGGTCGCGCAATTGCAAGCCGAAGGCATACGCGTGAGCTTGTTCATCGATGCCGATGCCGACCAGATCGCCGCCGCATTCGAGGCTGGCGCGCCGGTCATCGAGTTGCATACGGGACGCTACGCCGATGCCGGCGCCGCTACCATCGAACAGGAACTGCAGCGCATCAAGGCCGGCGTGCTGCTTGGCGTACAGCGCGGCTTGAAGGTAAATGCGGGCCATGGTTTGCATTACACCAACGCTCAGGCGATCGCTGCGATACCCGCTGTCGCCGAACTCAACATTGGCCACGCGATCGTCGCCCATGCGGTGTTCGCTGGCTGGGAAAATGCGGTGCGCGAAATGAAGGCGATCATCACCAGCGCCCGCCTGGCGGCGCGATGAGCAGCCAGAGGGTCTACGGTATCGGCACCGATATCTGCAAGATTGCGCGCATAGCGCAAGCGTTGGCGCGCCATGGCGAACGCTTCGCCGAAAAGATACTGGGGCCGCAGGAATTGCAAACATTTCATGCGCGCGGCGAACGCAACGGGCAGCGTGCAGTGCGTTTTCTGGCGACCCGTTTTGCCGCCAAGGAAGCTTTTTCGAAGGCGATCGGCCTGGGCTTGCACATGCCCATGACGTGGCGCGCGGCGCAGGTGCAAAATGCGCCCAGCGGCAAGCCGATCATCGTCTGCAGCGGCGTGCTGGCGCAATTCATGACCGATCACAAGCTGAGCGCGCAGGTGACGCTGAGCGATGAAGACGACTACGCGGTCGCCTTCGTGATCGCCGAGCAGGCGGACTAATCAACCATCACCGGCCAACCATCAGCCGCAATCAACCAGAAGCCAGCATGACCCAAGCGCGCAAGCCTGAAACAGCCGATACCGGCGCTGCCGGTATCGAAGCAAGCCCCGTCGACAGCGGCGCGGCCTTGGTGTGCCCGCCGGATCTGCGCAAGCAGGTGCTGGCGACGGTCGCCAAACTGCCGAACTTGCCCGGCGTGTATCGCTATTTCGACGCGCAAGATGCGGTGCTGTACGTGGGCAAGGCGCGCGATTTGAAAAAACGCGTATCGAGTTATTTCCTGAAAAATCTGGCCAGCCCTCGCATCGCGATGATGGTCGAGCGCATCGCGCGGCTGGAAACGACGGTCACGCACAGCGAAGCCGAAGCGCTGATCCTTGAAAACAACCTGATCAAGAAGCTGCAACCGCGCTATAACATTCTGTTTCGGGACGACAAGACCTATCCCTATCTGAAAATCACCGGCGGTGCTGTTGCGCGGATGGTCGTGTACCGCGGTGCCATCGACAAAAAAAGCCAGTATTTCGGACCTTTCCCCAGCGTGTGGGCAGTCAAGGAATCAGTGCAGATATTGCAAAAAGTGTTCATGCTGCGCTCGTGCGAAGACAGCGTCTATGCGAACCGCACCAGGCCATGCCTGCTGCACCAGATCCACCGCTGCAGCGCACCGTGCGTGGGCGCCATCAGCGTTGAAAATTACCAGCTCGATGTGGAGAACGCCGCCAGGTTTTTGCGCGGGCGCCAGAGCGAAGTGATGGCTGAGCTGGAAACGAATATGCACGCTTACGCGCTCGAACTGAAGTTCGAACAGGCGGCGCTGGTGCGCAACCAGATCGCGTCGCTGGCGCGTGTGCTGCACCAGCAAAACATGGAAACTTCGGGCGATGCCGACGTCGACATCATCGCCGTCATCGTGCAGGGCGGGCGCGCCTGCGTCAACCTGGCAATGGTGCGCGGCGGGCGCCATTTGGGTGACCGGGCCTATTTCCCCAGCCAGTTGGGCGATGCCGCAGCGATCGCCGAAGAGCCGATCGAGATCGAAGTCTTGCGCGCCTTCCTGGTTCAGCACTACACCGAGAAATTCATTCCCGGCACGCTGATCCTGAATATCGAATTCGATCAGCCGGCGCTGATGCTGGCCCTGATGGAGCAATGCGGGCACCGCATTCATTTGATTTTCCAGCCCCAGGAGCAGCGCCGCGCTTGGCTGGTCATGGCACAAAAGGGGGCTCAGCTATCGCTGGCGCGGCTGCTGTCCGAACAGGGTTCGCAGCAATCGCGCACGCGCGCGCTGGCCGATGCGTTGGCGCTCGAATTGAGCGACCTTGATGCGCTGCGCGTCGAGTGCTTCGACATCAGCCATACGCAAGGCGAAGCGACGCAGGCATCGTGCGTGGTGTTTCATCATCATGCGATGCAAAACGGCGAGTACCGGCGCTACAACATCGACGGCATCACGCCCGGCGACGATTACGCTGCGATGCGCCAGGTTTTGATGCGGCGCTACGAAAAAGTGGTCAGCCAGGGCGGCGTGATGCCGGATGTGGTGCTGATCGACGGCGGCAAGGGGCAGATCGAAATGGCGCGTCAAGTGTTCGCCGAACTCGGACTCGACATCAGCCTGATCGTCGGCGTAGCCAAGGGTGAGGGCCGCAGAGTGGGCCTGGAAACCCTGTTGTTCGTCGACGGCCGCCCGGCCCAGGAACTGGGCAAGGAATCGGCAGCGCTGATGCTGATCGCGCAGATCCGCGACGAGGCGCACCGCTTCGCGATCACGGGCATGCGCGCCAAGCGCGCCAAGACGCGTCAGACCTCGCGCCTGGAAGAGATTGAGGGCATCGGTGCCAAGCGCCGCCAGAAGCTGCTGGCGCGCTTTGGCGGCTTGCGTGGCGTGGTCGATGCCAGTGTCGAGGATCTCGTTTCGGTGGACGGCATTTCGCACCAGCTGGCCGAGGAAATTTACAAACAATTGCACTAATTGGTTTAAAGTTCGTCGGCAGAGTAGACTACGGACGCTTTACCCGATCCTGCAGATCTTTCATTTCATTCTTTGCTTCTTACTCTATGCCTATTAACATCCCGATTTTGCTGACCTGGTTGCGCGTGGCGCTGATCCCCTTGGTGGTCGGTGTTTTCTATTTGCCGCAGCACTGGCTGCCGCTGTCGGACCGCAACCTGGCCGCCACCGGCGTCTTCATCATCGCCGCCATCACCGACTGGTTCGATGGTTTTCTGGCGCGGCGCTGGAACCAGACTTCGGCCTTCGGCGCCTTCCTCGACCCGGTGGCCGACAAGCTGATGGTGGCCGGAGCGCTGCTGGTGCTGGTGCAGCTGGGGCGTGTCAATGCGATCATCGCGTTCATCATCATCGGTCGTGAAATCGCCATTTCGGCGCTGCGCGAGTGGATGGCGCAGATCGGCGCATCGAAATCGGTGGCCGTCAGTTCACTGGGCAAGATCAAGACCGCGGCGCAAATGGTCGCGATCCCGCTGCTGCTGTTTCATGAAATCTTGCTGGGTACCATCGATACCCACATCTGGGGTGAACGTTTGCTGTTGATCGCCAGCGTGCTGACGGTCTGGTCGATGTTTTATTATTTGCGTCTGGCCTGGCCGTTGATCAAGGAAAAGGCGG
>JBLHNV010000270.1:0-4342 GCA_047623125.1 Janthinobacterium sp.
GAAGCGCAATGCCGCGCGTCAAGTGATCCGCGAGCGCAAACTTGAAGAGGCCACGGAAGACTGGCAGCGCCAGGTGCGCGACCGCGCTTATGTCGAATTGCGCACGGACGATCAACGCTGATGCGCGGCGCACACAGCAAGTATGGTTCGGTTCTCCCGTCGATCGCCATTACCAGCGGTGAACCGGCCGGCATCGGCCCCGAGATTGCGATCCGGGCCGCCTGGGCCATGCGCGATCAGCTCAACTGCGTGCTGATCGGCGACGCCGCCTTTCTGGCGATGACGGCGCACCAGATCGATCCTGACATCAATCTGGTCGCGCTGTCGCTGGAAGCGCTGCGCTTGTCCGGCTTGCCGCAGTTCGGCGCCGCACGGTTGGCCGTCATCGACGTCCCCATCGCCGCGTTCGTCACGCCGGGATTGCTGGACCCTGAAAACGGGCGCAGCGTGCTGGCCATACTGGATGCGGCGCTGGAAGGCATCAACGCCGGCTGGTTCGATGCGATGGTCACCGCACCGCTGCAAAAAAGCACGATCAACGATGCCGGCGTGCCGTTTTCCGGTCATACCGAATACCTGGCCGAGAAGACCGGCACCGCACGCGTGGTGATGATGCTGGCCGGCACGCCCGCCGCTGGCGCAATCGATGCGGCGCCGCTGCGGGTTGCGCTGGCGACGACGCATCTGGCGCTCAAGGACGTGCCTGCTGCCATCACGCAGGAATCGCTGGGTGCGACGCTGGACATCGTGCATGGCGACTTGCAGCGCAAGTTTGGCATAGTCAACCCGCGCATCCTGGTGGCCGGTCTGAACCCGCATGCGGGCGAGGGCGGCTATCTGGGCCGCGAAGAAATCGATGTGATCGCGCCGGCACTGGCGGCGGCGCAGGCCAGAGGCATCACCGTCACCGGCCCGTATCCGGCTGACACGCTGTTCCAGCCCAAGTACCTCGAACAAGCCGACTGCGTGCTGGCGATGTACCACGACCAGGGCTTGCCGGTGCTGAAGTACGCCACTTTCGGGCGCGGCGTCAACATCACGCTGGGCTTGCCTTTGATCCGCACGTCGGTCGACCATGGCACGGCGCTGGACCTCGCTGCCCAAGGCACCGGCCTGGCCGATTGCACCAGCATGGAACAAGCGATCAGCGTCGCGCTGCAGATGGTGCAAGCAAGCCGCGCTGCAGCGCAGCAATGACCTGCCTGATCCGATCCTACCAAAGAAAAACACGATGAAACACATAGCCCGCAAACGCTTCGGCCAGAATTTTTTGCACGACAAATTAGTGCTCGATAACATCACGCTGGCGATCGCGCCGCAAGCCGACGACAGCCTGGTCGAGATCGGCCCCGGTCTGGGCGCGATGACCGGTTTGCTGCTCAAATCGCTGGACAAGATGCACGTCGTCGAACTCGACCGCGACCTGGTGGTGCGGCTGGAAAAGACGTTCAATCCGGCCAAGCTGACGATCCACGCTGGCGATGCGCTGAAGTTCGATTTCTCAACCATTCCGGTGGCGCCCGGCAAAAAGTTGCGCGTGGTTGGCAACTTGCCGTACAACATTTCGAGTCCTATGCTGTTCCATCTGGCAGAAATCGCGCCGCTGGTGCAAGACCAGCATTTCATGCTGCAAAAGGAAGTTGTCGAACGCATGGTGGCCGCGCCCGGCAGCAAGACGTATGGTCGGCTGTCGGTGATGTTGCAGTGGCGCTACGACATGAGGTTGATGTTCATCGTGCCGCCGACTGCTTTTGATCCGCCGCCGAAAGTGGAGTCGGCGATCGTGCGGATGATCCCGATAGCCCAACCTTTATTGTGTGATGAGGAAACATTGGCTGCCGTCGTGATGAAGGCATTTTCGCAGCGTCGCAAGGTGATCCGCAATTGCCTCGCAGGCATGTTCACCGAAGCGCAAATCATCGAGGCCGGCATCGACCCGACGTTGCGCCCGGAAACAGTGGCGCTGGCGCAATACGTGGCGCTGGCCAACCTGCTCAAGGCACCCGCCTGAAACCCCGGCGGCAAGTTGTCCGCAACTTGCCGCTGGCAATTCGCAGCAACGGTATTGTTCCAGGCAAAAAAAGCCCGCTGGTAAAAGCGGGCTGAATCCAATTCTTGGAAGAGTTGGAGGAGACAGATGCATCATGCTGCATCGCGCCATACAATGCCAATGGATGTTTCGAATGGCCCTTATTTCGAAAACGAATATCCTTGCTGCGCGCGCTTGAGCCGCATGTTCAGCCGCGCCATTTTGCCTGTTGTGTTGTGGTGTCGCGTGCAGGCAAAAAAAGGCCCGCTGGTAAAAGCGGGCCGAATCTCATTCCTGGAACCGTTCCAGGCAATCAATTCCTGTTGCTGCGTCGCGGCAAATGGCGCCTGTGATCTTGCCAATATCCGTGCTTCAAAAAGCCCCTGCCGATGCCTGTCCCGGCCCTGGGCTTGTCATGTCGACGGCGTTGTCGTCTCGCAAGTGACTACGATATTGGCGACATCTTTATCACCCATCGTGACTTCGTCGTTGGGCACCGTGCAAGTCTGGCCGGCGGGCTGCGTCTTGACCCGCACACCATAGGTTTGACCGAATGCCACCTGTTTCGGGAATGTGAACGTGGTGGCGTCGGCGGCCGGAGCGACGTTGTCATTTCCATTAATTAACTCCAGACCGGCGCCGGTCAATCCGGTGATTGTGCCGCCCACGGTATGGGTATCGACCGCGCAGGTGACGGTCGCTTTGATAACGGCGGTGCGGCCGGCCGAACCCTTGCCATTGGCGGCGACTTTGCAATTCATGTGCTGCGGCGGGGTCTGGATCGTCACGTTGTACTCGGTGCCGTAATCGATCCGGTTCGGGAACGTGAAGTTGGTCGCATTGATTTCCGGGCGGACCGTATCGTTGCCGTTGGCTAGTACCAGGCCGGCATAATCGAGCCGGTTGATTGTGCCGCTGACGCTGAACGATTCCTTGCCGCCGCAAGCAGACAGTCCCAGCGCGAGGCACAGCGCCGCGATGGAATACAGATGGGGTGAACGCATTGATTTCTCCGTGAGATGGGATGAGTCTGGGCATGACTGGCAGCGCCGCTGCGCCGCTGTGTCACGCATTATTTGTCACGCATTTTTTATGGACAGGTGACCGAAATATTGGCTTCAACATCTTCGGTTCCCATGGTGCCGACGCCGCCGGTCACGGTGCAGCCTTGTGCGACGATGCCGTAAGTAGCGCCATCGGCAACCTTGGTCGGGAAGACGAAGCTGAGATCATCTTGCACCGTGGTACTGTCGTTACCGTTGACCAGTCCGCTGCCTGGCTCGAGCCCGGTGACTGTTCCGCTCAGCGTGTACGCATTGGTGACGCAAGCGACGTTCACCGACGATACGTTGCCCGTGGCACGGCCCTTGCCATTGCTGATCGTGCAGACGGCGCCGCTAGGCTGCGCACTGATCACGACGTTATAGTTGGAATCGGTGCCCACCAGATCGGGAAATGCAAACGAGAACGCCGAGATACCTGCGCGCGGTGCGATCGCGAAGGGTGCGCCGTCATTGTTGGTCAGCGCCAGCCCGGTCTTGGTCAAGCCGGTCACCGTGCCACCCAGTTGCAAGTTGCCGCTGCCGCCGCAAGCGGCGAGGCTGGCGGCGCACAGCAGCGCCATGCACGAACGCAGATACAGATTTTTCATGAATTCTCCAAAACGAATGAGGTACAAGGTTGCTGCAGAGGCGGCAGCCTGCCGCCGCAGTTGTCGCACGGCGCATGCACAAAGCGCCACGGAGCGCATATTTTAGTCGATATGGCTCAACCGGGGTCCGCTTGTATTATCGCGCTGCGCCACGATCTTGCAAGTTGCGATTCCATCCGGGCCGGAACTGCCGCTGTTGCTGGGTTATTTCACCTGAGCCAGCGCGCATTGCGACTTGCTGCCGTCGACGGTGCAGCTGTTTTTGATTTCGCCATGCGCATTCCACAGTGTCACTTGCCATTGCTCGGGGCCGCTGCGCTCCAGCGTCATGAAACCGAAACCGCCTACCCACGAGCTGAAATGCTCGACGATGGCGCCCGGTGCCGGGCTCAATCCAGGCGGCAGCGTGGCTGGCAGCGGCGCGATTTCCTCGGACGTGCCTGCAATGCCGGCGACAAACTGGCTCGGATGCGCGCTCGAAAAGCTGAGTTGCTCCCAAGCATGAATATGGCCGGACAGCATCAGTTTTATGCGCGGCGGCAATAGCAACGGGTTTTGCGAACCGTATGCTTGCTGCAGTCCGGCATCGCCCGGGCGCAGCGTGACGCTGCCGTCGGCATTGCGCGCTGCGCCAAAAGCCAGAATCGGATGGTGGTTGATGC
>JBLHNV010000271.1:0-4336 GCA_047623125.1 Janthinobacterium sp.
ACCAGTGCCGGAAGAATTGACAGCAGCGTCAGCTTGATATCAAACGCGATCTGCATCGGAAGATGCAAGGAGAGCATGCCGATGGAATGCATGGACCAGATCGACATCGCCAGCATGACCGCGCCCGCGCTCATGCTGGCGGCCCCCCGTTTACCACTGTTTTCGCGCATGCTTTGCATGTGCGACAGTGATGAAAACGAACCCAATATGCTGATCAATATCGATGTCACGACCAGATATCCATTCCAGACTATCGGTATCATATTGCTTTCGAACAGATGAAAAGAGCGTCATGCGTGACGGTGTTGTTCTGGATCGATTCATACCGACGCCAGGTAGCGCTGCCTGAATCTGCGCTTGAAAAAAACATGCTTTCATTTTTGCGCGATGTTATCATAAAGATTTTTCTAAATGACAATTAATATTGCTTTAAAATTTAAGCTGACTCTTTTTTACCACTATCTTCCCGCTGCCTGCACTGCATGCGCGCATCAACAAAAGTTGGGTCAATAAAGCGCGGCTGATGGCGGATGTGCCGTCGGAGCCGGACTGGGCCTGAAGCCGCACCTGGGTCGAGCCCTGGTAAGGCTTACACGGCTTGCACGGCTTGCACGGCGACTTTATCGCCGTCTCGCGCCATTCGCCGACACGCTTTTGCCTGCTGGTTCGCGACGTGCTGGGCAAGGGATCAACGCATCGATGATCGGCGCCGGCAACGCCACCCGGGAATGCCTGTACTCGCCGCTTTCTCCTGGAAAAGCGGCCAGCGACGACGGCGGGACAGGATCGCACGAGACCAAACAACGAGTAACTAAAAAAGATAAGCAATTGCATGTTGATATATATCAAAATTCTAATAGATTCAACATGGAGTGACTTTGATACTCATTAATATGATAGCAAAAATATATTTCGCCTGTTTTGCAGGCGCATCACTCAAACATGCAACGCCAAACCCATGCAAAGTCAAACCTCTCAGCGATGGGACAAGATCTCTCTGACAGTAATGGCGTTGTCAGTACTGGTCGCTCTGCTTTTCTGCCTCGGCTGCCTGCTCAGTTACGAGAAACTTAGGGACGAGCGTAAAAACGAGGATAGAGCCGAAGCGCAGCGCATGTTGCTCGCCTTTGAGGCGCACTCGGTACGCCTGTTCGATTATGCCGACGCCCAACTGCGCGCCATGCGCGCGTATCTGTCTGAGCATGACAACAACACAGAAAATTTGGCCAGTTTTATCGACCAGATCAAAGCACCGCGCGCTGAATTTTTCACGGGTACGGTCATCATCTTCGATCGTGACGGCTGGACCGTGTACCATTCGGACATACCGCGCGACCAGCTCAAAGCGATAGGCAAGGTGACCGACCTCGATCACTACCAGTATTTCACCGCGCACCCGGGCGATTCGCTCTTCGTCGGCGCCACGCGCCTGGGCCGGTCGACGGGCAAGATGCAATACCGCCTGGCGCGACCGATCTTCAAAAATGGCGTCTTCGACGGCATGGTGATGCTGACGCTGCTGCCCGAATACATCACGGACTTCTACCGTAGTACCAGTCTCGGGCCGCACGGCACCGTCACCATGATCACGCAGGGGAAGCTGATTGCCCGTCAGCCAAGCATCGCGCCTGAAAAGTACAACCGTCTGATGTCCAACCTGAACGGGACATACTCTGGTATGGCCGCCGCGCCAGTTGAGGGGCACCGCAATTTGGGCAGCGTCAGCCCGTTTGACCAAATTCGGCGAGATATTTTTTACAAGAACCTCGTTGGCTACCCGGTCGCTCTGGTGATCGGCATCGCAGAGCAAGATCGCATCGATATCCTGGCAGGAGCACGCCGCAACTTAAGCCTGCTGGCAGCGGCTTTCACCTTGTTTTCCATGCTCACCTGCAGCCTTATATTGCGCCTGCTCAGCAAGAACCGACATCTGGTGACTGCCGAAACGGTCAGCTGCCAATCGCTGGCGCAATTGCGCCGGCTTTCCGACTCGATCCAGACAACCAAGGAGCATGAGCGAAAACGCATCGCACAAGATATACACGATGAGCTTGGCCAGAATTTGCTGGTACTTAAAATGGATGCGACGGCACTGTGGACATCTGTTGAAGGAACGCATCCAAAACTGGATCAACGCGCAGCGCTGGTGCTGAACAATATTAATGCCACCATCCAGTCCGTGAAATCCATCATGAACGATCTGCGCCCGGCAACCCTGGAATTAGGCCTTCTCGCCGGAGTGGAGTGGCAATTAACGCAATTCATGCGCACGAGCGGGATTGACTGCAAACTGGTGGCAACAGAAGAGGACAATCTGGAGCTGGGTGAGGAGCGCGTCTCGGCGATATTCCGGATTTTTCAAGAGTCGCTGACCAATGTTGCTCGCCACGCCCAAGCCACCAAAGTCGAGGTGACGCTATTGCGCGACGAACGTGGCTTCTCGATGACGATAAAAGACAATGGAAAGGGACTTGAACCAGGTGACAGTAAAAAGCTCAATTCGTTCGGACTGCTGGGAATCAAGGAACGAGCCCATGCACTTAGAGCCGAATTCACCATGGAAAGCAGCCCGGAAAATGGCACCGCCTTAACGATCTTTATTGCGATGGAGGAAGTCAGTACAAACATGCATTAAGAGGTCCGCGGGTTCGCCTGCGTTGCGCAAGCCCACCTTTCAAATCCTCGCGCGCGATGCACGCTTTTTCTGCGGACGAAAAAAATCCCTTGAGTTTTTAAATTCTCAAAGGATTTTTTCAATTCCTGGCGGAGAAACGGGGATTCGAACCCCGGGTAGGGTATTAGCCTACACACACTTTCCAGGCGTGCGCCTTAAACCACTCAGCCATCTCTCCTGTATTGCTTCTTCGATCATGCGAAGCCGCATATTGTAGCAAAAATTACCTGAAGCGCCAAGCACTTTGGCAGCCAATATTTATGCCGGGCACATGAAACAAACGGTTCCATGCACCCGGCGCGCTGCCGCCGGCGCGACGCTTCTTAGGAAGCTTCCTTCAGCTGGTCCAGGATGGCCGGATTTTCCAGCGTCGAAATATCCTGCGTAATGGTTTCGCCCTTGGCCAGCACGCGCAGCAGACGGCGCATGATCTTGCCCGAACGCGTCTTCGGCAAGTTGTCGCCGAAACGGATTTCCTTCGGCTTGGCGATAGGACCGATTTCCTTGCCGACCCAGTTGCGCAACTCCAGCGCCAGTTTCTTGGCGTCATCGCCAGTCGGACGCGCCTGCTTGAGCACAACGAAGGCGCAGATCGATTCGCCGGTCGTGTCGTCCGGCCGGCCCACGACAGCCGCCTCGGCCACCAGCGGATTGGCCACCAGCGCCGATTCGATTTCCATCGTGCCCATGCGGTGACCGGAAACGTTCAGCACGTCATCGATGCGACCGGTAATCGTGAAGTAGCCAGTTTCCTTGTTGCGGATCGCGCCATCGCCGGCCAGGTACATCTTGCCGCCCAGTTCTTCCGGGAAGTAGCTGGTCTTGAAGCGCTCCGGGTTGTTCCAGATGGTGCGGATCATCGACGGCCATGGACGCTTGACGACCAGAATACCACCCTGGCCATTAGGCATGTCCTGCCCTGCTTCGTCGACGATTGCCGTCATGATGCCCGGCAAAGGCAGGGTGCACGAACCTGGCACCATCGGTGTCACACCCGGCAACGGCGTGATCATATGGCCACCCGTTTCAGTCTGCCAGAACGTGTCGACGATAGGGCAACGCTCGCCACCGATCTGCTTGTAGTACCACATCCATGCTTCCGGATTGATCGGCTCGCCGACCGAACCGAGCAAACGCAGACTTGACAGATCGTAGTGCTTCGGATGCACCGCTGGCTCGACGTCAGCCGCCTTGATCAGCGAACGGATCGCGGTCGGTGCCGTGTAGAAGATGCTGACCTTGTGTTTTTGTATGGTTTCCCAGAAACGGCCGGCGTTCGGGTAAGTCGGAACACCTTCGAACACGACCTGGGTTGCACCCACAGCCAGCGGGCCATAGGCGATATAGCTGTGGCCGGTAATCCAGCCGATGTCGGCAGTACACCAGAACACGTCGGCCGGCTTGATGTCGAAGGTCCACTTCATCGTCAGCGCAGCCCACAGCAGGTAGCCGCCGCTCGAATGCTGGACGCCCTTCGGCGTGCCAGTCGAACCGGACGTGTACAAGATGAACAGAGGATGCTCGGCATCGACCCATTCAGGCTCGCACTCGCTTGATTGCTCAGCGACCAGGTCATGCAACCACAGGTCGCGTCCGGCCGTCATCGGCAAGTCGCTGCCGGTGCGTTTGTAGACGATGACGTTCTTGGCACAAGCGCAGTCG
>JBLHNV010000272.1:0-4302 GCA_047623125.1 Janthinobacterium sp.
GTCGGGACCGTGCATGGCAATCGTGGTGGCGAATTTTTGCGCGATGAAGGCCAGCGTGTCATCCCACGATGCGTGGGCGCGGGCGTTGCCGCGTGCGCTGCGCATTTCGGGCACCAAAGCACGCACTTGTTGCTGCACCAGCGGCGCGGCGCTCAAGTGCAAGGCGCTGCCCTTGCTGCACAGGCGCCCGAAATTGGCCGGGTGCTCGGGATCGCCGCGCACCGCCAGCACTTGCGCGCCATCGGTAGTGGCTATGACGCCGCAACCGACGCCGCAATAGCAACAGGTGGTTTTTACCTCCCGCAGCCCGGTGCCAGCGGGCAGAAGACGCATCGCGCTGCTGGCCACCCCGCCGGCCACCATCACGCCGCCTCGATATGCTGCGTCGCCGCAAATGATCCGGCCAGCGCCGCTTCCGCCTTGTCGGCCGGCGCATTGAGTTCGTTCGCATCAAGAAAGACGTTGCCATCGTCAACCTTGACACTGTACTTCATGGTGCAACCAACATCGGGCGCGACCGCGCAGCCGGTTGCGAACTCAATATTCCAGTTATGCAGCGGGCAGGCCACTTTTTCGCCAAACACGATGCCTTGCGACAGCGGTCCCCCCTTGTGCGGACAACGGTCAAGCAGCGCAAAAACCTTGTCCTCGCTGGAACGAAACACCGCCACGTTAGGCAGCGCCTGCCACGCCAGGCCGCGCTGCACGACGCGCGCACCCAGCACCGGAATATCGGCGACCTTGCAAATGAGTTTCCATTGTTCCGACATGTTGTTCTCCTGTGTTTTTTAAGTGGGCGACGATCAAGCCGGCATCGTCAATGGCGCGAACTGGCGGGTATCAACCATCGCCTGTTCCGGCTGATGCCATGGATCGGGCACCCCTTGCAGCGCAAATTGCAGCTGCTGATACAGCGCCTTGCGCTTGACCTCGTCTTGCACGATGGCTTTTTTGACATGGTCAAGGCCGACGCGTCCGATGTAGTGGACGGTGCGCTCCAGATACCAGCCTTCCATCCGGTACAACTGCAAAAAGGCGCCGGTATATTCCATCACTTCTTCATGCGTTTTCAGCTTGACCAGGAATTGCGCCACTTCGGTCTTGATGCCGCCATTGCCGCCAACATAGATTTCCCATCCGGAATCGACACCGATCACGCCGACATCCTTGATGCCGGCTTCGGCGCAATTTCTCGGGCAACCCGACACCGCGATCTTGACCTTGTGCGGCGCATACATCAGGCACAGCTCGTGTTCCAGCTGCTGCCCCATCAGCGTCGAATCCTGGGTCCCGAAGCGGCACCATTCGCTGCCGACGCAGGTCTTCACGGTGCGCAACCCCTTCGCATAGCCCAAGCCGCTCGGCATGCCCAGATCGTGCCAGACGGCGCGCAAATCTTCTTTCTTGACGCCCAGCAAATCGATGCGCTGGCCGCCGGTGACCTTCACGCTCGGGATCGCATATTTGTCGACGACGTCAGCGATGCGGCGCAGTTCGGACGATGTCGTCTGACCGGCGAACATGCGCGGAATTACCGAGTAAGTACCGTCTTTCTGGATGTTGGCATGCGAGCGCTCGTTGATGTAGCGCGATTGCGGGTCGTCCTTGGCTTCGTGCGGCCAGGTCGATGTCGTGTAATAGTTCAGCGCCGGGCGGCATGAAGCGCAGCCATTGGGCGTGCGCCACTCCAGGAATGTCATCACGCCGGCAACCGTGAGCAGTTTGTTGGCCAAAATGGCGTCGCGCGCCTGCTTGTGCGTGATGTCGGTGCAGCCGCACATCGGCTTGGCCTTGGTCGATGCCGAATAATCGCCGCCGGCCGTAAACATCAAGATCTGTTCGACCAGCCCGGTACAGGAACCGCACGAAGCCGACGCCTTCGTCTGCTTGCGTACATCTTCCAGCGTGAACAAGCCTTTTTCCTTGATGGCGTTGACGATGGTTCCCTTGCATACGCCATTGCAGCCGCACACTTCGGCCGTGTCGGGCATGCTCGCGGCCATCGTATAGCCTTCATGGCCGACGTCGCCGGGACGGCCGGTATTGGCTTCGCCAAACATCAGCGAATCGCGGATCTCGCTGACATCCTTCGCTTCGCGCAGCATCTTGAAATACCAGCTGCCATCGACAGTGTCGCCGTACAGGCAGGCGCCGATCAGCTTGTTGTCTTTTAATACGAGACGCTTGTAGACGCCCCCTATCGGGTCCGACAGCACGATTTCCTCGGTGCCCTCGCCGCCCATGAATTCACCGGCCGAAAACAGATCGATGCCGGTCACTTTCAGCTTGGTCGAGGTGACCGAGCCTTTGTACTGGCCGATGCCATAGTTGGCCAGATGGTTGGCGCACACTTTGGCCATCTCGAACAGCGGCGCGACCAGCCCGTACACGGTGCCGCGGTGATTCACGCATTCGCCGACCGCGTAGATGCGCGGATCGTAGGTTTGCATCGTGTCATTGACGACGATGCCGCGGTTGCAATACACGCCGCATGATTCGGCCAGCGCGGTGCTGGGGCGAATGCCGACCGCCATCACCACCAGTTGGGCCGGGATTTCGAGTCCGTCGGAAAAGCGGATCGCTTGTACATGGCCGTCGGCATCGCCGATCAGCGCTTCGGTGTTTTTCTCCAGCAGAAATTTCAGACCGCGACTTTCCAGCGACGTTTGCAACATCTTGCCCGCCACCACATCGAGCTGTCTGTCCATCAGCCACGCCGGCAAGTGCACGACGGTGACATCCATGCCGCGCAGTTTCAATCCATTGGCCGCTTCCAGGCCTAGCAAGCCGCCGCCGATGACGATCGCATGCGTATGCTTTTGGGCCGCGTCGATCATCGCATTGGTATCGTAAATGTCGCGATAAGCGATCACGCCCTGCAAATCCTTGCCCGGCACCGGCAACATGAATGGCGTCGAACCGGTCGCCATCAGCAAGCGGTCATACTCAGCTTCGGTGCCATCGTCGGCTGTCACGACCCGCTTCTTGCGGTCAATCTTGACGATCTTCTTGCTCAGGTGCAGCGTAATGCCGTTTTCCGCATACCAGTCGACATCGTTGAGCATGATGTCTTGTATCGTCTGCTCGCCGGCCAGCACCGGCGACAGCAAAATGCGGTTGTAATTCGCATACGGTTCGGCGCCGAACACGGTGATGTCATACAGGTCCGGTGCGATCTTGAGCAACTCTTCCAGCGTGCGCACACCAGCCATGCCATTGCCAACCATTACCAATTTCATCTTTTTCATTACGGCCTCCGTCGGGGATCTTGATTCAGTGTCTTGTACGCCACTAAGCAAGACCGATGCCAACCTGATCCACGGTCGACGCAAGAGCAGCACAACGTGATGTAGATGCATTTAAAGTAACGTTTGCACCAAACCGGTGCGCCCGTCATCCCAATTGGTGCGGCGCGCTGACAACCCCATGGGGATGGCACATGGCACGGCAATTGCTGGGGCCTATGCAAAGCAGCAAGCCAGGCGCGACATCACACACAACTCACGGGAACACCATGACCAAAACGTCATTCTGGAAAGCCGGCCACACGCCAACACTTTTCGCTGCATTTTTCTACTTCGACCTGAGCTTCATGGTCTGGGTCATTCTGGGTCCTCTGGCAGTACAAATCTCCAGCGACTTGCATCTGTCGCAAGCGCAAAAAGGCTTGATGGTGGCCACCCCGCTGCTGGCCGGCGCACTGCTGCGCATCGTGATGGGCGTGCTGGTCGACCATTTGAAACCGAAACGGGCCGGCATCATCGGCCAGGTCATCGTGATGGCTGCGCTGCTGTGGGCCTGGCAAGGCGTGCTGGACAGTTATGCCAGCATGCTGACGCTGGGCGTACTGCTGGGCTTTGCCGGCGCCGCTTTCGCCGTCGCACTGCCGCTGGCGTCGCGCTGGTATCCGCCCGAGCATCAGGGCACGGCGCTCGGCATTGCCGGCGCCGGCAATTCCGGCACCGCGTTCGCCGCCTTGCTGGCGCCAACGCTGGCGATCGCGTTCGGCTGGCAAAACGTGTTCGGCCTGTGCCTGATCCCGCTCGGCATCGCCTTGATCGTCTACCTGGGCCTGGCCAAGGATGCGCCGTCGTCGCCGCCGCCGAAATCGATGGGGGAATACATGGCCGTGCTCAAGGACAAGGATGCGTGGTGGTTCATGTTCTTTTACAGCGTCACCTTCGGCGGCTTTTCCGGCCTGGCGTCGTCGCTGGCGATTTACTTCAACAACCAGTACGGCTTGTCGCCGGTGACGGCCGGCTACTTCACCGCTGCCTGCGTGTTCGCCGGTTCGCTGGTACG
>JBLHNV010000273.1:0-4180 GCA_047623125.1 Janthinobacterium sp.
GTGTTGCCAAAAAAAACGCCTGCAAGCAAGCCTGCGCACGCGGCTAAAACAATTTTTTTCATGATGGGCTCCACAAATTGAATGGTAAAAATACCGAAATGACGAACAATGGCTAGAAAGTTGCATTGAAAATATATTGCGTTATTGTATTATTACATAATTGCATTATTTAATTGATATTTTATAAAAGCAAGAGCCATCGCCATTTCGACTCAATGATGAGTCCGGTGCAAGTTCAATTGATCTGGTGCGTGAGCGGCAATTGGCGCGCCATGGGCATGCTGACGGGCCTGGCCTGCTTTCTGGTTATGCGCGGCGCCCTGATTCGGGATTTTTCAAGCCGTCGCGTTGCTGCAAGGTGTCGGCGCTGCGTGTGCGCCCTTGCTATATGATGACCATTTGATCAACCAACCTTGGGCGCCTCATGGCTTATGACATTGCTCAAAAATTCGTCATCGGCATCGCGTCCAGCGCGCTGTTCGACCTGACCGAGTCGCACCGGATCTACCTTGAACAAGGCGAGGAAGAATACCGCAAGTACCAGGAGCGCAACATCAACGTGATACTGGAACGTGGCGTGGCCTTTCCTTTCATCCGGCGCTTTCTGAACATCAATATGCACTTTGCTGCACTGGCGCCGGTCGAAGTCGTGCTTTTTTCGCGCAATTCGCCCGAGACCGGGCTGCGCGTGATGCGTTCGATCCAGCATTACGGGCTTGATATTTCGCGCGCGGTGTTTGTGACCGGCAAACCGCCCTACCCTTATCTGCCAGCCTTCAATGCGTCGCTGTTCCTGAGCGCGAACGAAGACGACGTCAGGAAGGCACTCGCTTGCAAGCATCCGGCCGGACTGGTGCTGCCGTCGCGGCCAAGGGATCATCCGTCCAGCAGCGGCCATCAGGGCGCTGGCGATGTGGCGGCCGATGACGGTGCGGGTGATGATGATGAGCTGCGCGTGGCCTTCGATTTCGATGGCGTGATCGCCGACGACGAGGCGGAAACCGTGTTCAAGCGCCACAACGATGTCGATGAATTTCACGCCCACGAAACCATGCATGCGGCTACTGCACACCAGCCGGGGCCGCTGGCAGACCTGTTCCAGAAGCTGGCCGCGATGCAAAAGCTGCAGCAAGAGGCACAGCGCAACGATCCCGCCTATACCAAAATCTTGCGCATCGCGATCATTACGGCGCGCAGCGCACCGTCGCACGAACGGGTCGTCACGACGCTAAAAAGCTGGGGCGTGGCGGCCGATGAAACCTTTTTCCTGGGCGGCATGGACAAGGCGCGCGTACTGGCCGTATTCAAGCCGCACATCTTTTTTGACGACCAGCTCAACCACCTGAAGTCGATGGACAGTTCGATACCGATGGTGCATGTGCCGTTCGGCGTCGCCAACCTGCGCCCGGCGCCCGAATCCTGAGCCGGCCCGGACCGGCAATTTGTCCATGTGGATTATAATGTGACGCTGCGGCGCTGCCGATACTGGCGGTGCGCGCTAACACATGGCCACACCCGTCATACCCGGCCACACCCGTTCACACACGTTCACTTCTGTCGCTGCCTGCATGTCCCTAGACTTAAAAAAATCCCTCCCCAAGCCAGGCAACCGCTATGCGCTGCCTACCCTCCATGGTTCGTCCGATGCGCATGCGCTGGCAATCGCTGCGCTGGAACTGAAAAGTCAGGGCAAGATGCTGACGGTGATCGTGGCCAATGCCGGCGATGGCCAGCGCCTGCTTGCTGAAATTCCGTGGTTCGCGCATGAGCAATTACGCTGCCATTTGCTGCCGGACTGGGAAACGCTGCCTTACGACGCCTTTTCGCCGCACCAGGACTTGGTGTCCGAAAGGCTGGCGACGCTGTATGAAGTCCAGAGCCGCCAGTGCGACGTGCTGATCGTGCCGGCCACCACCGCCTTGGTACGCTTGGCGCCGCCATCGTTTCTTGCCGCCTACACCTTCTTTTTCAAGAAGGGCGAAACACTCGACGCGGCCAAGCTGAAGGCGCAATTGACGCTGGCCGGCTACAGCCATGTGTCGCAAGTGATGTCGCCAGGCGAATATTCGGTGCGCGGCGGCTTGCTCGACCTGTTTCCGATGGGGTCAGCCCTGCCGTACCGGCTCGATCTGTTCGGCGACACGATAGAAACCATACGCACGTTTGACGCCGACACGCAGCGCTCTTTGTATCCGGTGCAGGAAGTGCGGCTGCTGCCGGGGCGCGAATTTCCGATGGACGAGGCGGCCCGCAGCACTTTTCGCAACCGCTGGCGCGAACAATTCGAAGGTGATCCGTCGCGCTCGGTCGTCTACAAGGACATCAGCAGCGGCATCGCATCGGCCGGCATCGAATATTATTTGCCGCTGTTTTTCGACGCGACGGCGACGCTGTTCGATTACCTGCCACCGGACGCCAGCCTGGCACTGGTCGGCGACATTGACAAGGCAATCCGGCGTTTCTGGATCGACACGCAATCGCGCTATCGCTTCTTGAAATCGGACCGCGAGCGTCCGATATTGGCGCCGGAAATGCTGTTTTTGTCCGACGAAAGCTTTTTCACGCTGGCCAAGCCGTTCGGGCGCTGGGTGATCTCGAAGACCGATGCGCTGGAAGCGAGCTCGCTGGAAACGAACGCATCGACAGCAGCCACATCGGCAGAAGCCTCCGCGGCGTCCGAATTGTCGGCTCCCATCCCCAATATTGCCGTCAACCGGCGCGCCGACGACCCACTGGCCAGATTGCGCGCCTACCTGAAACTGCCGGGGCGGCGCGTCATGATTTGCGCCGAATCGAATGGCCGGCGCGAAACCTTGCTTCAGTATTTCAGCGAATACGACCTGAGCTTGACGCCGGTCGAAGGCTACCAGGGCTTCTTGCAATCTGATGCCACTTTGGCGCTCGGCGTGGCGCCACTGCATGCGGGCTTCGAACTGGCAAGCCGGGAAGAAGACCATCATCAACTGATCTTCATCACCGAAACCGAGCTGTATGCCGGCTCCGGGCGCCGCGTCGGTACCAAGCGGCAAGAAGGCGTGACGCAGGTCGAATCGATGGTGCGCGACTTGTCGGAGCTGAAGATCGGCGACCCGGTGGTCCACATTAACCACGGCATCGGACGCTACCTGGGCTTGGCCAGCATGGACCTGGGCGAAGGCGAGACTGAATTCTTGCACCTGGAATATGCCAAGAACACCAAGTTGTATGTACCGGTGTCGCAGCTGCACGTAATTTCGCGCTATTCAGGTGCCTCGCCGGAAGATGCGCCGCTGCATGCGCTGGGTTCTGGCCATTGGGAAAAAGCCAAGAAGCGCGCTTTTGATCAGGTCCGCGACACCGCTGCCGAGTTGCTGAACCTGTATGCGCGGCGCGCGCTGCGCCAGGGCCATTCGTTCGAATACTCGGCCCACGATTACGCGCGTTTCAAAGACAGCTTCGGCTTCGAGGAAACGCCGGACCAGGCTGCCGCAATCGATGCGGTGATCAAGGACATGACGTCGGGTAACCCGATGGACCGGCTGGTGTGCGGCGATGTGGGTTTCGGCAAGACCGAAGTGGCGCTGCGCGCCGCATTCATCGCCGTCATGGCCGGCAAGCAAGTCGCCATCCTGGCCCCGACGACGCTATTGGCCGAACAGCATGCGCAAACCTTCGCCGACCGCTTCGCCGACTGGCCGGTGCGCATCGCCGAATTGTCGCGCTTTCGCAGCGGCAAGGAAATCACGCAAGCGATGAAGGGCATGTCGGACGGTACGCTGGACATCGTCATCGGTACCCACAAGCTGTTATCAAACGACGTCAAGTTCACGCGGTTAGGTCTGGTTATCATCGACGAAGAACACCGTTTCGGCGTGCGCCAGAAGGAAGTGCTGAAATCGCTGCGCTCCGAAGTCGACGTGCTGACGCTGACGGCAACGCCGATCCCGCGCACGCTGGGCATGGCACTGGAAGGCTTGCGCGACTTTTCGATCATCGCCACCGCGCCGCAAAAGCGCCTGGCGATCAAGACGTTCGTGCGCAGCGAAAATGAATCGATCATCCGCGAAGCGTGTTTGCGCGAATTGAAGCGTGGCGGCCAGGTATATTTTCTGCACAACGAAGTGGACACGATACAAAACCGACTTGCGGCATTGACCGAACTGCTGCCCGAGGCACGCATCGCTGTCGCGCACGGCCAGAT
>JBLHNV010000274.1:0-4144 GCA_047623125.1 Janthinobacterium sp.
CTGATGCTGCTGACACTGCCATACAGTTCATTGCGCCCGCCGATCTGGCTTTCGCGATAGCCTTCGACTTCGACTTCGGTTGCTTGCAGTAAGCTGCCATTCCAGTTGCCCTTGACCTCGATGAACTGGCCAGCCACGATCGCGCCACCGCCCTTGATGACGGCAGCGCTGACATCGACCGGCGTGCCCGACAGCGTCAATAAACCATTGACCGGAGCCGCATCGGCCACGCCCTTGATCTTGAGTCGTGTGTTGGCGGCGACGTTCGCACCATAGATTGAACCGGAATCAAAAACTTGCACCGAACTGGCGTTCAGCACGTTGTTGGTCGGGCCGGTGGCCGCCTTGACCTTGACTTGTTTGCCTTCGCCAGGCACGCCGCTCATCTGCGCTGCGCTGTAGTCGACCGTCAGGCTGCCGACCTGGAACGTGGTGGCGGTCACGCTCTGCATGCGACCGTTCAGATTGATTGAGGTCAGCGTCGTCTTCACTTCGACCAGTGTCGCAAGCAAGCTGCCATCAGCTTGCAGTGCGCCATACACTTCCACCGGTTGGCCCACGGTTAGCGCGGCCAAGCCGCTTGCACCCTGGTAAACGGTGGCAGCATTGGTCACGACAAGCTGGCCGAGCACCGTCAACGTGCCGGCATTTAAGTCCAGCGCCGTCACCTGGCCGCGGTCGCCATGCACCAGTTCGAGCCGGGTGGCCGTGCCTTGCAAGGTATTTTCGTCAGTATCGCCAGTAATGCGCAGCGTCATGCCCAGTTTCAGTTGCGCCAGGCTCAAGGTCTGCGCATCGTCGTCGACCAGTTCTGCGCCTACCGATGAAAACCGGACGCCATTGACGATTACCGAGCCGAATCCTGCGATAGGGCCTGCATACAGCGCGCTGGCCGTGGCTGGATCGGCAGGTGCTGCAGGTGCTGAAGTATCGCTGCTGCCACCACCGCAGGCCACCAGTGTCATGGCGATTGCAGCAGCGAGAGCGCCCCAGGTCAGGTTTGGTTTGATGTAGTGCATTTTTTTCCTCGTCTTTTCAGGTGGCAAAGCGCCGTGCGCCTCGATTTCAAAGAATGTACGCAGATAACATTAAGGAGATATTAACGGTTGTCGCCGATGGTGCAAGCTCCGAATTTTCCTGATGATGCATTGCGGCCTTTGCCATGGGCCATATTTACATTGCAAAGCGGATACATTTGCTTACTTTGGTTACTGATCTTTTCTTGCCTGTGCTCATTGATTGGTATGTAATGCCATCATCGTTCAAGGAGAACATGATGAAAAACAAATCATTCGTTGTTGCAGGAGTGTTGTCAGGAGCTGTATTGTGGCTGGCCGCTGCGCCTGCGATGGCCGGCGTCGGCGTGGAACTCAATATCGGCGTGCCGGGCTTGTATGCGCAACCCGCTTATGTACAACCGGCGCCGGTCTACGTTCAGGAGCCGCGCGTGTATGTCGAGTCGCGCACCGTATATGAACGGCCGCAATCTTATTATGTAGAGCGGGAATACCGTGAAGATTGGCGTCAAAGGCATTGGACGGATGATCGCGGCAACCGGCATGGCCGCAGTCACGATGGTTATCGCGGGCGCGGCGACCGGGATGGCGATGGCGTGCCTAACCGCTATGACCGCTACCCAAACAATCCGTACCGCGATTGATCTGCTTGCCGGGCAGGCAGAAAGTTGTCGTCAATGGTTACTGGCCGCACCCCGGTCTTTGATGGGTGGGAATGTCGGCCTGTATTCATGGTCGCAATTGCGCGTCCTCCAAAAAGAGAGCGTGAGCCGCGATTCTGGTGAAAATTGGTCAATCCTTGCCGCACGCCGGCATCGTCGCGTTTTGCCGCGATGATGTGCGCGAGCGTGGCCATGCTGCGCCTTATCATTTGCTGGCGCTGGGTGGCATGGCCACCGCTTGCAGTCGCATCTGCTGCAAGACTGGCTTGCTTATCAAAGCCAATATCCGGTGGCGCGCGCCAATGCCTTGCGTCAGTTGCTGGCGCCGGCACGCTACCATGCGCCGCGAATGCGACCGGATCCGTCGATGCGGGTGCTGGCCAGCCTGCAAGATCGCCTGGTCGACTACCGCTGCGCGCAACAATTGGCCGACCATTGGGTTCTGGCATGCTATCGGTATCCGGCGGCGGGGCACGATCTGGTGCTCGATGACGACGCGTGGGCCGCGCAAAAAGCGGCACTGTGGATGGCGCAAAATGCCCGGTAGACGGGCGCTGACAAGCGCCTCGCCGCAGCCTGGCTCAGGCTTGCCCGGGCGCGCTATGACGTCATGGAATTGGTGCTGGAATATTTCCCGACCGCCAGCTTCGGTAGAGTCTCTGAATTGCCGACAAACCCATCGTGCGCATAAACCCGAATGGATGGGCAGAAGATAGCAGCGTCTGATGACGCCTTGATGACGTCGCCATCAGCCTTTTGCTGTTTCATGTTTGTTAAAGCTTGATTTGGCGCAGGTGTTCATGCCATCGAACGCAGGAGTATCGGTGTTGTCAGCGCCTATCACTGACGAGGCAAGTTTGATTTGACTACAGGAGATGACATGAAAAAGCACCTTGTTTTACTTGTCGCCGCAATGGCCATTTTGTCTGGATGTGCCACCTATTCCGATTCCTCTGCGCCTCCATCAGGCTATGGCCTGTTTGGCGGCGATGAGGAAATGGAACAGTTGTACCGTTAGTATCGTGCGGGCGGTTGCCGCCTCTGAGCGGCCATACCGGTCAACGCGATCGATGCCGTCGCCCAGCGCAGTGTGATCTGTCTGAGCGGTGGTATGTTGCGTTCTAGCATCGTGTCCAACACGACTCAGCAAGTCGGAAAAAAACTGTGCGCCGCAAGCTCGTTCGATGTGTTGATATTGCAAGTCGATCAAGGTCCCGTCCGCACCATCAGCGCATTGCCCTGTTGCGACAGCGCCGCCATCGGCCACCGCTTCCGATGCGCGCTACCGGAGTCAGGCTGGAACTTTTGACGCCGGTCAAGACCGGTTCCTGATGTGCGTCAGTTGATTTTTCGAGCGGGACCGAGTCCGAGAACGAGTCCGGGTCTGACTTGCGACCATCGATCCCTGATTTTGCTCATCGGGGCCGGCTTTAGAGCGGACCGCAATGACCGATGTGTCAAGTCAGGCTCTGTTGCACCTCGGCCGTGATTTCGTAAGAGCGCAGCCGGCTGGCGTGATCAAAGATTTGCGACGTGATCATCAGCTCGTCGGCGCCGGTCTTCGCGATGAAGTCGTGCAATTGCCGCTGGACGGTGGCAGGCGCGCCGATCGCAGAGCACGATAGCACTGCATCGAGCATGGTTTTTTCCTGGGGACCGAGGCTCTCCATGTAGCCGGGCCGCGGTGCTTGCAGCTTGCCCGGACGACCGGTGCGCAAGCTGACGAAGGCTTGTTGCATCGACGTCGCCAGCAAATGCGCCTGCGCATCGGTGTCGGCGGCAAACACGTTAAAGCCCAGCATCACATGCGGCTTGGCCAGCCGTTCCGATGGTTTGAACGTGGCGCGGTACAGTTCGATTGCCTGCATCATCTGTCCGGGCGCGAAATGGGACGCGAACGCGTACGGCAAACCCAGGTGCGCGGCCAGTTGCGCACCGAACAGGCTCGAACCCAGTATCCACAGCGGCACTTTCAAGCCCGTGCCCGGCACCGCGCGCACGCGCTGCTTCGGCGTATCCGAAAAATAATCCATCAATTCCAGCACATCTTGCGGAAACGCATTAGCGTCCGACTCGAGGTTGCGGCGCAGCGCGCGCGCCGTTTCCATGTCGGAGCCAGGCGCACGGCCCAGGCCCAGATCGATGCGGCCCGGGTGCAGCGATTCGAGCGTGCCGAATTGTTCCGCGATCACCAGCGGAGAATGATTGGGCAGCATGATGCCGCCGGCGCCGACCCGTATTGTGCTGGTGCCGGCGGCCACATGCGCCATCAGCACTGCAGTGGCTGCGCTGGCGATGCCCGGCATGCCGTGATGCTCAGCCAGCCAGTAGCGCCGGTAACCCCATCGTTCGCCATGCCGGGCCAGATCGAGCGTGTTGGAAAACGACGTCGCGGCGGTGTCGCCTTGGACGATCGGAGAGAGATCGAGTATCGAAAATGGAGTCATCAGGAACATATCAGGCTGG
>JBLHNV010000275.1:0-4144 GCA_047623125.1 Janthinobacterium sp.
CGTCGCCGTGGTAATGCTCTTCCTCAACATCTGGACGACCCAGGACAACACCATCTACAACTTCGCGGTGGCTGGCTGCAATCTGGTGCGCAAAGATAACCGTGGCACCATCACGCTCATCGGTGCCGGTATCGGTACCTTGCTGGCCATTGGCGGAATGTCCGACATGCTGATCCCGTTCCTGATCTTGCTGGGCTCGATCATTCCGCCTATCGGCGGCGTGATCATGGCCGACTTCTTCTATGGCCGCAAGGGCCGCTATCCGCAGCTGAGCAGCACCACATTGCCGCACTTCAACTGGATCGGCTTGAGCGCATACGCCATCGGTGCCGTGTGCGCTTACCTATCGCCCTGGGTTGCCCCGCTGGTAGGCATCGGTGTAGCCGCACTCAGCTATGTCGTGCTGTTCAAGATTTTGCGCGTTCGTGCCCCACGCCCGCCACTCGGCGCGGCCGACACTGTGGACGCATGAGTCTGAGTATTGGCGATGTGCTGCTCCTGCCACAGCTGCAAGCGATGCGTCTGTGCGCCGGGCATGCCGGCGAGCAGCGCACGGTACGCTGGCCTTATGTGGCTGAAAACGCGTCGATCGCAGATTGGGTGCTGGGCGGCGAACTGGTATTCGTCACCGGCATCAACTACGCCCGAAGCGAAGCCAATTTGCGGCAACTGGTACAAGAAGCGCATGACCGACGCTGCGCCGGACTGGTCATCCTTACCGGCCCGCTCTACATTCACGACATCCCCGAGAGCGTGCTGGCCGAAGCTAACCGCCTGGGCGTGCCTCTGATCGAGCAGCCTTACGCCTTGCCCTTGATCGTAGTGACCGAGGCCATCGGTTCGGCTCTGGTACAGGCGCAACTACTTGGCAGTTCACGCCAGCAGTTCATCGAGCAGCTACTCGAGGGCAACCTTGCGGACACCGCCGTGCTGGCGCATCGTGCCGCCAGGCTGGCTATCGACCTGAGTCAGCCGCGCCAAGTATTGGTTTTGCAATTGACCGGCATCGCACCGCTGTTTCACTCATTGGCCCCCGAAATGGCCGAAGCCTTGCTGCAGTCTTTCCAGCAGCGTGTGCTGCAGCAACTGACACGCTGCCTGGATACGCAGGGCCAGCCACTTCCGGTAGTGAGCCAGGCCGAGCAATGGATTGCCCTGCCGCTTTCGGGCGAAGCCGATGCGCTCATCCCTAACCGCATCATCGTAGAGCAACTGCTGCATACGCTAAACGAGACCGACTCGCCGCTGCGCATGTTCGCCGGGTTAAGCGCAACCTGCCCTGAACCCGCTGACCTGCCGCGCGCACTAGGACAAGCCCGCCAGGCGCTGATGGCCGCCCAGTCTTTCCCGGAACGGCTGAGCTTGTGCTGCTTTGAAGAACTGGGCGTACTCGAACTGCTATTAGCTATTCGCGACCGTAGCTTACTGGACCGTTTCGTTAACGCCACTCTGGGCTCGCTGCTGCAGCACGATCTTGCCCAACAAGCTGCACTGACCCGGACGCTGGAAGCGTGGACCCATGCCAACGGCAATCTGGCCGCCGCCGCCCAGCGTCTGGGCGTGCATAGAAACACCTTGCACTACCGCATGCAGCAAATTCAGATCCTGACCAGTCTTGATCTCAATGACGCCCAACACCGCCTGAACATCGCCATTGCGCTGATGATCTGGCGACTTTCCCCCCATACTCTCACCACGAGGAAGTCCATATGAATCACATCATCAACGCCCGACTGCGCGGCCGCTCCGGCCTGTTCACCCTGCACTGGCTAAATGGCGTGATCAGCACCATTGCGCACCAGACGGAAAAATTGCCCGCCCCAGAAACCACCAGTGATGCTCTCGACGCTGACGGCAAGTTGGTAATTGCGCCTCTGGTTGAGCCACATATCCACCTGGACGCTGCGCTGACGGCCGGCGAACCCCAATGGAACCTGAGCGGCACGCTGTTTGAGGGCATCGAACTGTGGGCCCAACGCAAGTCACTGGTGACCCATGAAGACACCAAATCCCGGGCCCACCGCACTATCCGCATGCTGGCCGCCCAAGGTATCCAGCATGTACGCACGCATGTCGACGTGACAGAACCCGGCCTGTGCGCCCTGAAAGCGATGCTTGAAGTACGCGACGAGGCGCACCCACTGATCGACCTGCAGATCGTCGCCTTCCCGCAAGAAGGCATCGAGTCATATGCCAATGGCCGCGCGCTGATGAGCGAAGCGGTCGCGCTGGGTGTCGACGTGGTCGGCGGCATACCGCATTTCGAAAATACCCGTGAACAGGGAGTGTCGTCCATCCATTTCCTGATGGACCTGGCCGAACGCAACGATCGCTTGGTCGACGTGCATTGTGACGAAACCGACGATCCGCATTCGCGCTTTCTGGAGGTGCTGGCCGAGGCGACCCGCGTACGCGGCATGGGCGCGCATGTGACAGCGAGCCACACCACGGCCATGGGTTCTTATGACAACGCCTACTGCTACAAGCTGTTTCGATTGCTCAAACAGGCAGGTCTGAGCTTCATCAGTTGCCCGACCGAAAGCATCCACCTGCAAGGTCGCTTTGACAGCTACCCCAAACGCCGTGGCCTGACCCGCGTGCCTGAACTCGACCGCGCGGGCCTGAACGTATGCTTTGCCCAAGATTCCATCGTGGACCCCTGGTATCCATTGGGCAACGGCAACATCTTGCGTATTCTGGACGCCGGACTGCACATCTGCCACATGCTGGGCTATGAAGACTTGCAGCGTGGGCTGGACTTCGTGACCGAGCACAGCGCGAAGGCGATGGCTCTGGGCGAGCGTTACGGCATCGAAGTGGGTCGCCCCGCGAATTTGGTGCTGTTGTCAGCGGACAGTGATTACGAAGTGTTGCGCACGCAAGGGCATGCGCTGGTGTCGATCAGACATGGAAAAGTAATCATGCGCAGGACGATGAGTGACGTGACATGGGCACAAGAAAGTAGCTGATACCGGCTCACGGAAATACCGGGAAGAGCTTAGTAAGCGACTGACAGCAGGTCAAAATGGGCACCGACAAAAGGCGTTGTCGCATAACTAAACGTCAGCGATTCATGCACACAGCGACCTGATTTTCCGGACAGTAGTGTGATTTTCAATGCGCCAGCTAAACAGCCCTTCCGGTTCGCCGCCTGCTCGCCGGGCGCAAACAGCGGTAGCAACACCTTGGTGGCTTCACGGCAAAATCGGCGCAATGACTTGCATCACATTTTGCGCTCGCGCCAAATTTGCATGCAGCAACGAGGAGATGCCCAAGCGTGTAGAATCCGTTGTTAAAGTGTAATTATTAAGAACAAATTCTCTTGAATGAAAGTCAAGCATGGATGCATGTAAAAAAAGAGCGGCGCGCTTCTGTGGTGCGCCGCGGATGAGCCAGCAGGTCTGGATCGCCCTGGTTCTGGCATGCCAGCTGCCGCTGGCTTGCGCGGCGGGCGATGTCGTCGCGGGCAAGGCCCTGTTTGCAAGTTTGAACTGTGCCTCTTGCCACGCAGTAGGACCGGGTGCGGGTGCTGGCTTTGGACCGCAACTCAATGGCATTTTCGGACGGGTGGCAGGCAGCACGATTGATTACAAAGATCGCTATTCGACGGCGATGAAACAATCCGGCATCGTCTGGACAGAACAATCCTTGACGAAATTCATCAACTCACCAAGCGATGTCGTTCCCGGCACAAAAATGCGTTTTTGGGGCATCAGCAATGAAAAGAAAGTCGCCAATTTACTGGCCTACATGCGCAGCTTTCCCGCCGATTCAAAATAAAGCCGCCTGGCGTGCGCAGCGCCCTGACTGGCCAAGCGCTACCAGCCTATTGCTGAGCGCTGTGATGGTCAGGTAACTCCGGACACAATGACAGGTTTATTGCTGCCATTTTCGGTTCGTCGGCGCAGGGCAGCAGATTGCCCACGACAAAGTTCAGGCACAGGACTCGGTGCCTTCCGAGCGGATCAACTTGCTCATCGCGTGTCCTGTTCACACCGTTGCTGCCGGGCAGGATCGTGACCAATGAGTTTGCCACGGCAGCACTGCACCATCGTTCTTCGCTGGGATGGCGCTACCACTTTTTTAACAGCGCCTCCGTCACGATCTCGGTTTTCAGCCGCTCCATGACAAGCATTTTTTCAAG
>JBLHNV010000276.1:0-4143 GCA_047623125.1 Janthinobacterium sp.
GGTTCTGGTGTGGGTTCTGGTGTGGGTTCTGGTGTGGGTTCTGGTGTGGGTTCTGGCGTGGGGGATGGCTTGGGTGTTGGCTTTGGCTTTGGTACTGGCGCAGGCAATGGCGCCGGCGTTTGATTTTGATTTTGCGTCAGCGTCGCGGCATTACCATTGCCTGAGCCGTAACCCGATTTATTCATACTGCAACCTGTCAGCAATACTGCCAGAAGCAATGATATTGCAGTCAGACTCTGTGATTTTTTCATGATGCTTCCCTTGACAGCCCAAATCGCAATCCGGAAAAATGGTTAAAAACAAGGCATCGAATGCCATCCGGATGCCGGTCACAAAGCAGGACAGAGCGGCTGCTCGCATCGGAACGCAAGGCCGGGTCGACCCCGGAAGGATTGAATCGGTGCAAATGATTTATTAGGATAAACATTAAAGCACGTGTCGCCGGAATTGTCTGTTTTGTTTTATGGGCCTTCTTGTATGTCAGTGACAAGCACGGATTTGAAAAATGCCATGTGGTGGCGCTCGATACCTGCCGCATATGAAAATCCTGACGCATGCAGGGGTGGCGTGCGGCCCGCATAATTCGCCGCAATACCCCGCGGCGAGCAAGCCGGTGACCGATCCAGAGGATCGGCTGTGCTGCCGCCAGCCGTACTCATCAACGGCACGATCGCGCGACTCAAACCGGACATGGCTTGCTCGATCGGACAGGTCGTCAAGCGATGGATTGCGAAGGTGCACGGATCACGAGCACATGGATATTCGACAAAGTGATCGAGCTCGGGATGGCATCCGTGTCAGCTCCAGCGCGACCTGTTGCGGCACTGCCGCGCGCGCATCGTCATTTCAATGTCCAGGCACGGGTATCGCATCGGCAATTGCGGGAAGACGCAGATTACGCCCGGAAAGAGCACCAACAGCATGATCACCGGCGCCAACGGCCCAGTACCGCATGCCAGCGCAGGCCCGATTAAAAACAATGCTAATCTTTGAATCTTTACCATCACTATCAACAACGCCATGATCCACATTCGTGAAATAGACCATCTGGTACTGCGCATCGTCAATCTGGACGCCATGCTGCACTTCTATTGCACCGTGCTCGGTTGCACGGTCGCCAGACGCGACGATGCCATCGGCCTGGTGCAGTTGCACGCAGGCAATTCCTTGCTCGATCTGGTACCGGTATCGGGCACACTCGGCGCCGCCGGCGGTGCCGCGCCCGAAAAGGAAGGGCGTAATCTGGATCACTTCTGCCTGCGCGTGGAACCATTCGATGCGCAAGCCATCACCTTGCATCTGGCTGCGTATCACATACAGGCTGGCGCGCCGGCCTTGCGCAATGGGGCCGAAGGAATCGGCCCATCGATCTACGTCACAGATCCGGAAGGCAATATCGTCGAACTGAAGGGCCCGGCCGAAGGCTGACCCCCCTCGCCGGCCCCGATCAAGCGCACGACGGCCGTCAGCGAGAGCGGTCATGGCACCGCAAGCGGGCCTGCTCGCCCATTCATTTTGGCGCGAGAATGCCTCGAATCCGGCAAAGGCATTGGCCCGGCACATCAGGGATCATGCTACGCCCATGCAGATCGCGATCGCCAGGGCTTCTTCAAGTGCGTCTTTCATCGCATCCGATAACGTCGCCCCAGTCAAGCCCGGCCCGACCGCAGCACGGATAATACGGTCGATGCTGCCTGCGTTTGCAGGCATGATTGCCGCCTCAGCGATAGCCACTGCCGAAATCTGCGGGCACCTGATGACAGACCGTGCTGCTGACCGGTCGCAATCTCTGGCAGTCGATATGCCTTATAATATTCTATGTTGATATATAATGTAAAAATGCTCGAGAAAAATACCATCATTGATACCAGCACCGCCTTGAAACTCAGGCAATTGGCCAGCCTCCAGATGGCAGCTGCGCAAGCGTGCGCCTTGTTGAAGGCGTTGGCCAACCCGGCCCGGTTGCTGCTACTGTGCCACATCAGTCAACAGGAATATTGTGTCAGCGACCTGGAGCGCCTGACCGATATCAGGCAGCCGACGCTGTCGCAGCAATTGGCCGTATTGCGCGAAGAACGAATCGTCAGTACGCGCCGCGATGGCAAGCAGATTTTTTACAGCATCGCCAGCATGGAAGCGCTGGCGGTCATGCAAGTGTTGTACGAGCAATTTTGTAATAATGACAAAGGAGAAACGCAATGACGATAGATTGGGTAAATTTCACGCCGTGGGCCTCGTTGGCCGGCGGCATGCTGATCGGCCTCGCGGCTGCCATGTTTCTTTTTTTTAATGGACGCATCGCGGGAATCAGCGGCATTCTGGGCGGCTTGCTGCAACCGAGCAAGGGCGACACAGGCTGGCGCATCGCCTTTCTGGCCGGGCTGCTGCTGGCGCCACTAGGCTATGCCATGTTTGTGGCGCTGCCCGTGGTCAGTGTCGAAGCTGGCAACGCAACGTTGATCATTGCAGGTTTGCTGGTCGGCGTCGGTACTCGCTACGGTTCCGGCTGCACCAGCGGCCACGGCGTGTGCGGCTTGTCACGCCTGTCACCGCGCTCAATGGCGGCCACGGTCGCCTTCATGCTGGCCGGATTCGCCACCGTATTTGCGGTGCGCCACCTGTTCGTTTAAGTTCAAGTAGAAGTATCAAGGAGCAAATGATGATGAAATTGATAATGGCACTGTTAGCGGGTCTGGTGTTTGGCCTGGGCTTGATCTTATCGGGCATGACGGACCCGGCCAAGGTGATCGGTTTTCTCGATATTGCCGGACACTGGGACCCATCGCTGGCGCTGGTCATGGGCGGTGCGATCCTGGTCGGATTAGTCGCATTTCGCTATGCCGGCAAGCGCACGCACGCCTTGCTGGGAGAACCGATGCGGCTGCCAACGGCCAGCAAGATCGATCGCCGCCTGGTTCTGGGCGGAATCGCTTTCGGTGCCGGATGGGGTCTGGCCGGTTATTGTCCGGGGCCGGCGCTCGCTTCGCTGCTCGCTTTCGGCACAGGCAGCGGCAAGGCTTGGTTGTTCGTGGCCGCGATGCTCGCTGGCATGGCCATTTTTGAAATAATGGAACGACTCACTGCCGGATCGAAGCGCTGAGTCCGGTCTGCTGACACTCCGGCACAAAGCGATCACAGCGGCACACCGCAATGGCGCGGTTACAGCCGCGTTATAGCGGCACTACCGCGGCACTACCGCGGCGTTATCGCCGCTCTCTGGCGATCAACGCGCAGAGGGTATCGAGATGATTGCTGTCGCAAGCGATTGCCAGACCACCGTCGAATACCGTTGCGCACAAGCCGCTCAGCACGCTGCCGCTGGGCATTTCAAGCGCCAGCCGGGCGCCGCGCTCCCACGCCAGCTGCGCCGTATCATGCCAATGTACCTGACGCGCCATGTTGCTGGCCAGATCGTCGGCGATGCGCGCCTGGTCAAACAGCGGGCGCGCCGCCGATGCACTCAAATAGGTCAGGCGCGGACGCGCCAGCACGCAGCCTGAAAAGGCGCTACGCATCTGCTGCGCCTGGCTGTCAAACAGCGCGCAATGCGACGGTACGGCCACCGTCAGACGTTCGGCCCGGGTGGCGCCAGATGCCAGCGCCAGTTGCATCGTCCGTTGCAATGCATCATCGGCGCCGGAAATGACCATCTGACGCGGCGCATTCAGGTTCGCAAGATAGACCGGAGAGTCTGCATGGTGGATGCGCGCCAATAACGGCACAATGCGGGCCTCATCAAGACCATGGATGGCGGCCATGCCATACCCTTGCGGATAAGCGTCTTCCATCAAATGCGCGCGTCGCTGCACCAACCGCACCGCATCGCCATACTCGAGCGCACCGGCGATCACGGCTGCCGGATAAGCGCCTATCGACAAACCGGCCACCATATCGGGTCCGCTCTGGCGGGCGATCAGCACGCGCGCCATCGCGACGCCGGCGATCAAGAGGCATAACTGGACTGCGTAAGTCGACATCAAAGCCTGTGGCGTGTCGAGCAGCAACGGGTCGCTGCCCAACGCGGCACTGGTTTCGTCCAGCGTGCGCGCCACCTCGGCATGGTCCGGCAGCGTGTGCAGCATGCCTGGGCGCTGCGCGCCCTGACCGGGAAAAGTAAACAGAATGCTCATGCAGATTGATACC
>JBLHNV010000277.1:0-4134 GCA_047623125.1 Janthinobacterium sp.
CACTTCTGAACCGGGGAAAGCCGAACCGATGGCTTTCTTGATCGCTTCTGCCGTCTGTTCGCCGATCAGCATGCCGTAGTTGCGGCGGATGTAGTTGACGATCGCCTCGTCGAATTTGTCGCCGCCGACGCGGATCGAGCCCTTGTAGACCATGCCGCCCAGCGAAATGATGCCCACTTCGGTGGTGCCGCCGCCGATATCGACGACCATCGAGCCGGTAGGCTCCGACACCGGCAAGCCGGCACCGATGGCGGCCGCCATCGGCTCTTCGATCAAATACACTTGCGAAGCGCCAGCGCCCAGCGCCGATTCACGGATCGCGCGGCGCTCGACCTGCGTCGAGCCGCAAGGCACACAAATGATGATGCGCGGCGACGGCCTGAAAAATTTGGAGTCATGCACCATGCGAATGAATTGCTTGAGCATTTGTTCGGTCACGGTGAAGTCGGCGATGACGCCATCTTTCATCGGCCGGATCGCCTCGATATTGCCTGGCACCTTGCCCAGCATTTGCTTGGCTTCCTTGCCGACCGCCTGGATCGTCTTCTTGCCGTTCGGACCACCCTCCTGGCGTATCGCTACCACCGATGGTTCGTCGAGCACGATACCCAGTCCGCGCACATAAATGAGGGTGTTGGCGGTACCTAGATCGATGGCCAGATCGGTCGAAATATACCTGCGTAAAAAACCAAACATGAGTATCCTGAAGCGCACACGCGCATGAGTCGATTATGGGGGGGTTCAAAGCGAGCGCTCAATCCTGCTGGCGCTGTCGTTTCGGTGTTTTTATCTGCTGCGGCAGCAAACTATCGGCGCCGTCAACGCATCAACCTGTCATTCTACCTTATAATTTGCATTATTCTTGCCCGAGAATCATTCAAAAGCGTGGATTGGCACGACGCAGATCATGCCGCATTTGAATGCGTATTCGAATGTGATCGCGCGCATCGCGGTCACAATATTTGATCTCATGCAAATACATCAACTTATAAGCCACCAGTCAACTTAACAGCGGCCTGCCCGCGCTACTCCATGCCCCTGACCTTACCCGACGTAAAACGCATCGCTCATCTGGCGCAACTTGAGATGGCCGACGACCAGGCAGCCATCGCACTGGCACAATTGAATGGCATTTTTGCGCTGGCCGAGCAGATGCAAGCCGTCGACACCGAAGGTGTCGCCCCGCTCAGCCATCCGCTGGCCGCCTACATGGAGGCGCAGTCGAATCCGATCGCGCTGCGCCTGCGCGAAGATGACGCCAGCGAACCGAACCGGCGCGCAGACTACCTGGCAGTGGCGCCGATGACGCAAGATGGCTTGTACCTGGTGCCCAAGGTCATCGAATAAGCCACCGAAAGCCACAGCCACTGAACGGCCTCGCCATGGCCATGGCGTCCCATTTTTGCCGAATACTGTAGATCGCCCCCATGCATACGAAAACCATCAAACAATTGTCAACGCTGCTGCAAGCGCGCGACATTTCCGCCGTTGAACTGGCGCAGCACTTTCTGGACCGCATTGCCGCCAGCGACTTGAACGCCTTCCTGCACGTAGCGCCCGAACTGACGCTGGCACAGGCGACCCAAGCCGATGCGCTGCTGGCAACGGGCGCCGCCAGCCCCTTGTGCGGCATCCCGATCGCGCACAAGGACATTTTCGTCACGCGCGGCTGGCGCTCGACGGCCGGCTCGAAGATGCTGGCCAATTACATCAGCCCGTTCGACGCCACCGTCGTCGAAAAATTCAACGCGGCCGGCATGGTCACGCTGGGCAAGCTCAATTGCGACGAGTTCGCGATGGGCTCGTCGAACCAGAATTCGGCCTTCGGCGCGGTCAAGAATCCCTGGGACCGGCAAGCGGTGCCGGGCGGCTCGTCGGGCGGCTCGGCGGCCGCGATCGCCGCGCGCCTGACGCCTGCTGCAACCGCCACCGACACCGGCGGCTCGATCCGCCAGCCAGCCGCTTTTTGCGGCGTCACCGGCATCAAGCCGACCTACGGCCGCGTGTCGCGCTTCGGCATGATCGCATTCGCGTCGTCGCTCGATCAGGGCGGGCCGATCGCCGCCAGCGCCGAGGATTGCGCACTGCTGCTGACAACGATGGCAGGATTCGACGAGCGCGACTCGACCAGCTTGATGCCACAGCAAGGCGGCATCAAAGAGGATTTTTCACGCGCGCTGGAAACGCCATTGCAAGGGTTGAAAATTGGCGTGCCGCGCGAATATTTCGGCGCCGGCCTCGCTAGCGATGTGGCCGCGGCCGTGCACGCCGCGCTGCAGCACTACGTGACGCTGGGCGCCGTGTTGGTCGACATTTCGCTGCCCAACACGGCGCTGTCGATCCCGGCATACTATATGATCGCGCCGGCCGAAGCGTCATCGAACCTGTCACGTTTCGACGGCGTGCGCTACGGCCATCGGGCAGCCGAATACAAGGATTTGCAAGACATGTACAAGAAGTCCCGGGCCGAGGGTTTCGGTGCCGAAGTGCAGCGCCGCATCATGGTCGGCACCTACGTGCTGTGCCATGGCTATTACGATGCCTATTATTTGAAGGCGCAAAAGGTACGACGCCTGATCGCGCAAGATTTCGCGGCCGTGCTGGACGGACCAAATGCCATGTGCGACGTCATCATGGGGCCGGTCGCGCCGACGGTGGCATGGGATCTGGGAGAAAAAACCGACGACCCGGTTGCCAACTACCTGGCCGACATCTACACCTTGTCGACCAGTCTGGCGGGATTGCCCGGCATGTCGATACCGTGCGGCTTCGGCCAGGGCGAAAAAAATGCCACACGCCCGGTCGGATTACAAATCATCGGCAATTATTTCGCCGAAGCGAAGCTGCTGGGCATCGCCCATCAATACCAGTTGACAACCGACTGGCACCGACGCGTACCGGCCTGAAGAGCAACGCCACAGCGCAACATCCAACACATCAGCGAGAACACTACTATGCAATGGGAAGTCGTCATCGGTCTTGAGAACCACGTCCAGCTCACCACCCACTCCAAGATTTTCAGCGGCGCGCCGACCCGCTTCGGCGCCGAACCGAACACGCAAACAAGCCCGGTCGATCTGGCGCTGCCGGGCGTACTGCCTGTGATGAACAAGGGTGCCGTCGAACACGCTATCCGCTTCGGCCTGGCGGTCGGCGCCACGATCGCGCCCACATCGGTGTTCGCGCGCAAGAATTACTTTTACCCGGATTCGCCGAAAGGCTATCAGATCAGCCAGTTCGCCGATCCGGTCGTGCAAGGGGGCAGCTTGAGCTTCGGTTTCGAGAAGGATGGCAAGTTCGAAACCAGGACCATCAACCTGACGCGCGCGCATCTGGAAGAAGACGCCGGCAAGTCGTTGCACGAGGATTATCACGGCATGACCGGCATCGACCTGAACCGCGCAGGCACGCCGCTGCTGGAAGTGGTCAGCGAACCCGAGATGCGCAGCGCAGCCGAAGCGGTCGCCTATGCGAAGGCGTTGCATTCGCTGGTCGTGTGGCTCGGCGTATGCGACGGCAACATGCAAGAAGGCTCGTTTCGCTGCGACGTCAACGTGTCGGTGCGCCCGCTAGGCCAGGTCGAATTCGGCACACGTTGCGAAATCAAGAACCTGAACTCGTTCCGTTTCATCGAAGAAGCGGTGCACTGCGAAGTGCGGCGCCAGATCGAGCTGATCGAAGATGGCGGCCGCGTGGTGCAGGCGACGCGCCTGTACGATCCGGACAAGAAAGAAACGCGCGCGATGCGCAGCAAGGAAGATGCACAAGATTACCGCTACTTCCCTGACCCGGACTTGCCGCCGCTGGTGATCGACCCGCAATGGGTAGCACGCGTGCAGCAATCGATGCCGGAATTGCCGGGCGCGATGCGCCAACGCTTCGCCAGCCAGTATGGCTTGTCCGATTACGACAGTCTGGGACTGACCCAGTCACAAGCGATGGCGGCTTATTTCGAAGCAATCGTCGCCCAAACGGGCCAGGAACAAGCGAAGATGGCCGCCAACTGGATCATCGGCGATATCGCCGCCGCGCTGAACCGCGACAACATCGACATCAAGGATGCTCCGGTAGCGAGCACACAACTGGCGCTGCTGCTGGCGCGCATTTTTGACGGCACCGTGTCCAACAAGCTGG
>JBLHNV010000278.1:0-4102 GCA_047623125.1 Janthinobacterium sp.
TCTTGAGCACAAAGCAACACGCATTAACAGTACACGCATTGACCATTTTTGGCATTTCGACGGTCGCACTGACCGGACTGCTGTTTGCCCGCCCTGACCTCGTCAGCTATGTGGGCGATAACTTGAGCGCCGAACCGGCCGCCCTGGTCGTCGCTGCAGAGCCGGAGCCATCGCACATCGTCGCGCCAGCGCCGGTGGCGCTCACGGCCAAGGAAAAATACTTGGTCGAGAGCCAGAAGCAACAGCAATGGGTCACTTCCTGGCTAGCCAAACGGTACCGTGTCGCCGGCGATGCGGCCAGCATGTTCGTTTCGACTGCGTATTTGACCGCGCATGAGATCAAGCTCGATCCACTGCTGATCCTGGCCGTGATGGCGATCGAATCGGGTCTGAATCCGTTCGCGGAAAGCCCGGTAGGCGCACAAGGCTTGATGCAAGTCATGTCAAAAATACACCATGCGCGCTTTCAGGATCTGGGCGGCGTGAAAGCGGCCCTCAATCCAGCGGCGAACATTCGCGTTGGTTCGATGATCCTGAAGGATTATGTGACCCGCGGCGGCTCGATCGAGGCCGGTTTGAAGACTTACGTAGGGGCCGGTGCTTTTGACACCGATTTCGGCTACGGTTCACGCGTGCTGGCGGAGTACCGCCGCCTCAAGAAGGTTTCTTCAGGGCAAAAAGTATCGATCTACTCGACCGGAGTCGTGTCTCCGAACAAAGAACTGGCCAGCCTGTAAACAGACGCGCCCGCTGGCGACAGCGGGCGGGGCAAGACCTGGCTTGCAGATGAACAAACCAGGTGTTTTTATGCAGGGCCGCAGCAACGATATCAACGTCGCTGGTCGGCCCTGAATTCATTTTCGCGCCACTTGCCAGCGAGTTTGTCGAGCACGCCATTGACATATTTGTGACCGTCGATGCCGCCGAACGATTTGGCCAGTTCGACTGCTTCGTTGATGACGACGCGGTAGGGAATTTCCAGATTGTTCTTCAGTTCAAACGCTCCGATCAACAAAATGCCGTGCTCGATCGGTGACAGTTCGCTGATCGAGCGATCGATCAAAGGCGCCAGACTGGCGCGCAGCGCAACCACATCCTTGATGGCACCATATAACAGCAAGCTGAAGTGGTCGGTATCGGCCTTGTCAAATCCGTGCGCGGCGCGAATATTGTTCACGACGGTGGCCGCATCTTCATTATTGAGCAGCCACTGATACAGCCCTTGCAATGCAAACTCGCGCGCGCGGTGACGCGGCGTCCGATTCTTGCTGGGGTTGGCGAGCAAAGTTTTTTCTATCATGATTCATTACCTGTTCTTGATTACACTGGCGCGGCGCCGCTGATGGCGCTGCGCATCACTCTTCTTCGCCGGTTTCCTGCAATTCTTCCAGCGCCTGGGTCAGGTTAGCCATTTCGACCGCCACGCGCGCGGCATCGCTGCCTTTTTCCATCATGCGCGCTTCGGCTTGTGCATCGTTTTCTGTCGTCAATACCGCATTTGCGATCGGAATGCCGTAATCGAGGCCAACCCGGGTAATACCCGCGCCCGACTCGTTTGACACCAGTTCGAAATGATAGGTTTCGCCGCGAATGACGGCGCCAAGCGCAATCAACGCATCGAATTGCTCGCTTTCAGCCATTTTTTGCAATGCCAGCGGAATTTCGAGCGCACCCGGCACCGTCACGTGCAATACATCCTGGTGCGCTACGCCTAACTGCTCCAGTTGCGCCAGGCAGGCCGACAGCAAGCCGTGACCAACGGTTTCATTGAAACGCGCCTGGACGATACCAACGCGCAAGCCATCGCCATTCAAATTTGTTTCGTATGTTCCTACGGTCATCACATGCTCCTCAAAAGATAGGGGGTTATACGGATCATTGCTACTTGGGCTTGCTTTGGAATCCCACCACTTCAAGACCGAAACCGGTCATCGACGGCATTTTCCTCGGACTGGCCAGCAATGTCATCTTGCCCACGCCCAGCGCACGCAGGATTTGCGCGCCGATACCGTAGCTGCGCAAGTCCATGCTGGCTGCGCGCCCCTTGAGATCAGGCACGCCCAACGTGGCAAACTGGGCAAACAAGTCACTGGCCGATTCGCCGCAATTAAGCAACACCATGACGCCGCGCTCGGATGCCTTGATCGCTGCCATCGACGTCGAAACGCTCCACGAGTGGCTGGTCGTCTCCACTTCCAGCAAGTCGAGCACCGACACCGGATGGTGCACCCGCACCAGCGACTCCAGGTCAGACTCCAGTTCGCCATGCACCAGCGCCAAGTGCGCCGCACCTGTGGGCTTGTCGCGAAACGCAATCAGCCGGAAATCGCCGTATGCGGTGCGCAACGGACGCTCTGCAATCTTCTCGACCAGCGATTCGTTGCGGCTGCGGTAATGGATCAGATCGGCAATCGTGCCGATCTTCAAGCCATGTTCCTTGGCGAATTCAAGCAAGTCAGGCAAGCGTGCCATCGTGCCGTCATCCTTCATGATTTCGCAAATGACGGACGCTGGCGTCAAGCCTGCCATCGCGGTCAGGTCGCAACCGGCTTCGGTATGGCCGCCACGAATCAATACGCCGCCTTTTTGCGCGCGCAATGGAAAAATATGACCGGGCTGAACGATGTCGTCCAACTTCGTATCCTTGGCCACGGCAACCTGGATCGTCCGGGCCCGATCGGCAGCCGAAATGCCGGTCGTCACGCCATCGGCAGCTTCGATCGAGACGGTAAAATTGGTGCCATAAGCAGTGCCGTTGCGGGTCGTCATCATTGGCAAATTGAGCTGTTCACAACGCTCTTCGGTCAGCGTCAGGCAAACCAGACCACGCGCATACTTGATCATGAAATTGATTGCTTCCGGCGTCACAAAATCGGCGGCGAGCACCAGGTCGCCCTCGTTTTCGCGATCCTCTTCATCGACCAGGATGACCATGCGGCCAGCGCGCAACTCGGCAACAATTTCTTCTGTGCTGGAAATAGACATACGATTCCTTGGTGACGTACAAACATGCCGAAACCCGCTATTTTAAAGGATTTAGCGCGACACGGACTGCAATTTGGCACCGCTTCAAAATTTACCGCAAGATATACGGCGCACACTGAGGACAACTCACCGGGCAATGGACGATAGCGCCAACATCCGCTCGACATAGCGCGCGATCAAATCGATTTCAAGATTCACCTTGGTGCCCACGCACAAGTGCTGCAGCGTCGTCGATGCGATCGTATGCGGGATCAGATTGATCGAACACAGGCAACCCTCGGCCGCAGCGGGGCCCAGGTCATCGACCCGATTGACCGTCAGCGACACGCCATTGACGACGATGGAACCCTTGACCGCTAGGTATTTGGCCAAGCCTTGCGGCGCTGCGATCACCAGTTCCCACGATTCGCCGACCGGCTCGAACTTTTGCACCACGCCAAGTCCGTCCACATGCCCCGACACCAGGTGTCCGCCCAGACGCTCGGCCAGCGTCAGCGCTTTTTCCAGATTCACTTCCATCATCGTGTCCATACCGGCCGTACAGTTCAAGCTTTCGCGCGACACTTCGACACAAAAACTGGCGCCGGTCTTGGCGATGACGGTCATGCAGGCGCCGTTAATGGCGATCGAATCACCCAGCGCGACATCGTCCAGCGCCAGGCCGCCGGCATCGATATCGAGCCTGACGCCTGCGTCAGCACCGGCGGCCAGCGGCAACACCGAATTAATTTTTCCTACGGCAGCGACAATTCCAGTAAACATGCGGTGACAGCCTTAAAGTGATTTGAATCTGGCAAGGATACGCAAATCGTCGCCGATCTGCTTGACCTGATGAAATTTCAATACATGCTTCTGGTCCAGGCAGTCCAACGCCGGCAAATCGAACATCGGCAAGCCAGCGCCGATCAGTGCCGGCGCCAGGTACACCAGCAATTCGTCGACACAGCCTGCGCGCACCAGCGAAGCGTTCAGCTTGGCCCCGGCTTCGACGTGCAATTCGTTGATCTCGCGCCGCCCCAACTCGCGCATCAAGGCCGGCAGATCGACCTTGCCGGCCGCATTAGGTAGCAAGATGATCTCGGCCCCGACGGCGCGCAAGCGCGTTTCTTTTTCCGGA
>JBLHNV010000279.1:0-4088 GCA_047623125.1 Janthinobacterium sp.
CAACGTGAAAGCGCCCATCGTCACCAGCACCGACACGGCCGAATAGAACAGTACCGGCACGTTGCCCACCACGTCGCTGGTGGCGATGAATACCCTGGACGTGATGGTCAGCGAAACGCCGATCAGCAAAGGTCCAAGCGTGACAATGGCCCAATAAACCAGGATCCGCCGGCGCCACAGCCGTTCGGTCTTGACGCGCCAAATACGATTGAAGGCGCGCTCGATCAAGCCCATCATCATCAACGATGTGACGATCAACGCCACCGCACCAACGGCCGACAAGCTGGTCGCCTTGGTCGCGAACTGGGTCAGGTAGCTCAGAACGGTGTCCGCGATCGGCTTGGGCATCACGCTTTGAATGAAGTAATGCTCAAGCGATGCGCGCAGCGTATTGAACAATGGGAAGGTCGTGAAAATGGCCAGCGCCAGCGTCAGCAATGGCACCATGGCGAACACGGTAGCAAAAGTCAGGCTGCCGGCCACTTGCGGCAAGCTTTCCTCGCGCAGGCGGCGCCTTGCGAACAGCAACAGATCGCGCACCTGACGCCGGGACCAGCCAGGGAAAAAGCCGCATAGCAAGCTGCGCAGGCCCGATACCGTATCAAAAAAGGGAATGGCGTATTTTGAAAGCATGATAACGATGAATTAATGCAGCGCTGCTGCGGCAGCTTAAAGCGCCCTATAATACCAACGATGAACCCACCCAATCTGATTATTCTTGTTTTGTTTTATAGCCGCCATGGCGCCACGCGCCAATTGGCCGAACTGATCGCCCAGGGCGTCGAAAGCGTGCCCGGTTGCGACGTCAGGTTGCGCACCGTGCCTGCCGTATCTTGCGTCAACGAAGCGAGCGCGCCCGAACTGGCCATCGACGGCGCCCCTTATGTCGAGTACCAGGACTTGCACGATTGCGCCGCCTTGGCGCTGGGTTCGCCTACGCGCTTTGGTAACATGGCGGCCAGCATGAAATACTTTTGGGATGGCAGCGCCAGCGACTGGCTGTCCGGCACGCTGGTCGGCAAACCGGCTTGCGTATTCACATCGACCGGCAGCTTGCATGGGGGCCAGGAATCGACACTACTGACAATGATGATGCCGCTGTTCCACCACGGCATGATGGTGTTGGGCTTGCCTTACACGCAGCCCGAACTGATGACAACTTCCAGCGGCGGCACGCCCTACGGCGCCAGCCACTGGTCCGGCGTGGATGGCGACAAGGCCTTGTCTGGCGATGAAAAGCGCTTGGCCATCGCGCTCGGGCGCCGCCTGGCTGAAACTGCTTGCAAAATGAGAGACGCATGAACACGATGCAAAAATATTATCACTGGGGCGCGATCGCCAGCCTGGGGACGCTGATCATCTGGTGCGTGCTGTGGGAAACGATACTCGCGCCGCTGCGACCTGGCGGCTCCTGGATGGTGTTGAAGGCATTGCCGCTGCTGATACCGCTGCATGGCGTGATCAAGCGTGACGTGTACACGATGCAATGGAGTTCGATGGTGATCCTGCTCTACTTCACCGAAGGCGTGGTACGCGGCTACAGCGACAAACTGGCATTGTCGCAATGGCTGGGCTGGGGCGAAGCGCTGCTGGTGTGCATCTATTTTTTCTGCTGCGTACTGTACCTGCGGCCTTACAAGAAAGCCTCGAAGCGCCTCGCCAAGGAATTGCTCGACAAGGTCAATCGCGCAAGATGACTGCCGCCACGACTTTCCTGGATCAATGCCGGGCGTTGATCGGCCCTGACCATGTGCTGACCGATGATGCCGACATGGCGCCATTCCTGGCCGACTGGCGCGGCCGGGCCACAGGCCTGGCGCGCGCCGTGCTGCAGCCAAGCACGACAGAACAGGTGGCCGCGCTGGTGGGCGCCTGCGCCCAGTGGCAAGTGCCACTGGTGCCGCAAGGCGGCAACACCGGCCTGGTGCTGGGCAGCATACCGGACACCAGCGGCCACGCCGTCGTGCTGTCGCTGTCCAAACTGAACCGCATCCGTTCGATCGACCCGGTCAACCGCACCATGACGGTCGATGCCGGCTGCATCTTGCAGCACATCCAGCAAGCTGCCTTTGACGCCGCCTGCCTGTTTCCGCTGTCGCTGGCGGCCGAAGGCAGCTGCACGATAGGCGGCAACCTGTCGACCAATGCCGGCGGCACCGCGGTGCTGCGCTACGGCAATACCCGCGAATTGTGCCTGGGCCTCGAAGTGGTCACGCCGCAAGGCCTTGTATGGGACGGCTTGCGCGGCTTGCGCAAGGACAATACCGGCTACGATTTGCGCGACCTGTACATCGGCGCCGAAGGCACGCTTGGTATCATCACCGGCGCGGTGCTCAAACTCTATCCGCAGCCCAAGGCACGCATCACCGCGCTGGCCGTGCTGCCCTCGCCTGCGCATGCGCTGCAATTGCTGACGTTGATGCAAGACCATTGCGGCGCTACCCTGAGCGCTTTTGAATTGATGTCACAGTTTTGCCTAGAGCTGGTCGCGACCCACTTTCCGCAATTGCCCAAGCCGTTCCCGTTATCGGCATCGACAACCCCGGCATCAGCGCCGGTGCAATATGTTTTACTGGAACTGTCGAGCAGCGAATCGGAAGCGCACGCGATCGAGTTGCTCGAAACGGGTCTGGGCGCGGCGCTGGAAGCGGGCATCATCCTTGATGTTGTGATAGCAGCATCAGGCGCGCAGGCACAGGGTTTGTGGCAATTACGCGAACACATCCCGCTGGCGCAGGCGCGCGCAGGCAGCAACATCAAGCACGATATCTCGCTGCCGGTGTCGCGCAGCGCCGACTTCATCGCGGCCACCGATGTGTTGCTCGAGCATGCCTTTCCGGGCTGCCAACTGGTGTGCTTCGGCCATCTGGGCGATGGCAATTTGCATTACAACGTGGCGCCCCCAAGCGGCATGCCGCACCCGCAATTCCTGCTGCATCAAGATGCGATCAACCGCATCGTGCACGACAGTGTGCAGCGCCACGATGGTTCGATCTCGGCCGAACATGGCATAGGCGAACTGAAGCGAGATGCCCTCGCGCATTACAAAAGCGCGATCGAATTGAATCTGATGCGCACCATCAAGGCTGCGCTCGACCCGCAGGCAATCATGAATCCGGGGAAAATCCTGTGATCCTTTGCGACCATCGTTTCGGCTGCTTTTCTTGACTCTGGGAAAACCCTGTGACCCTTCATTCGTCTGTCGTGCATTTTGTGCTGGCGCTGGCGCTGGTTTCGACTGCTGCGCAAAGTCAAACTGAGCCAACCGCGCAAACCATCTACAAATGTACCACGGGTGGCCAGATCAGCTATGGTCAGGCGCCCTGCACCAGCGGTCACACGGTCGCGCTCGATCCGGTCGCTGCGCCCCCCACCAAGGCAGCCGATCGCCACACCAGAGTGCTGCGCCAGCAAGCCGAGCAACTGAGCGGCGAACGTCACCGGCGCGAGGCTGAAGAAGAGCGCATCGAGCAGCGCGCAAGCGCCGCCGCGGCCAGAGCGCGTGACAATTGCGCCAGGCTCAGGTTACACAAGAAATGGGCCGATGAAGATGCCGCGCTCGCGCGCAACAAGGGACAGACCAAGAGCCAGACCGGGCTGAAGGCGCGCCGCGCAGCCGAAAAACTGGCGCTCGCATGTCCTCAATGACCACTCCACAATGACCGCTCCACAATGCACTGCCCTCAATGCACTGTCCACAATCAACTATCCACAATGATCCTGCGTCAATGATATGTCCGCGCTAAACCAGACCGACTCCGCCCGCCCGAACAGCGCGACCACCAAGCACGCGCTGCTGGCGCGCCAATTGCTGTTCGGCGAATGGCGTGCGCATCCGCTGCGGGTGCTGGTATCGGTCGCCGCGATTGCGACCGGCGTCGCGCTCGGATTTGCGATCCACCTGATCAATGCGGCCGCGCTTGATGAGTTCTCGTCCGCGCTGAAAGGATTGACGGGCCAGGCCGACATCGTCGTCAGCGGCACTGAAGCGCGCTTCGACGAGCAAATCTACCCTTGGCTGGCGCAGCGTGATGGCGTCGCGCTGGCCTCGCCTGTGCTGGAACTGGACGCCGCGCTGCCGGGACACA
>JBLHNV010000280.1:0-4086 GCA_047623125.1 Janthinobacterium sp.
GGGGGCCTGGATCGGATTGGGCGCTGAGGCTGTACCTGTACCTGTACCTGTACCTGTACCTGCTGCCTCTGCCGCACCGGCTGTCGGCGGTGGCAAGTGATGCTGGCCAGGCTGATCGGATTTTCGCTGTCCCAGCGCTTGCTGGTGCTGGTCGTGACGGTGCTGATGATCGGCGCCGGCGTCCAGGCTTTCAACAATTTGCCGATCGATGCGTTTCCCGACGTGTCGAGCACCCAGGTCAAGCTGATCATGAAGGCGCCCGGCATGACGCCGGAAGAAATCGAGGCGCGTATCGTGGCCCCGATCGAGCAGGAATTGCTCGGTATACCGAAACAGGTCATGTTGCGTTCGCAATCGAAATATGCGATCGCCGACATTACGCTCGATTTCCAGGATGGTACCGACGTGTTCTGGGCGCGCCAGCAAGTGAGCGAGCGCCTTGGCAGTGTCCTGAAAGACTTGCCGCCATCGGTCAGTGGCGCACTGGCCCCGATCACGACCCCGCTCGGTGAAGTCTACATGTTCACGATCGAAGGACCGCTGTCGCTGATGGACAAGCGCACCTTGCTGGACTGGACCATCCGGCCGCAATTGCGCAATATTCCCGGCGTGGCCGACGTCAATGCGCTGGGCGGCATGGTGAAAAGTTTCGAGGTGGTGCCCGATATCGATGCGCTGGCCGCGCGCAAGCTGTCGTTGACCCAGTTGCAAAGTGCGCTGGAAGGCAATAACCGCAACGATGGCGCCGGGCGCCTCAGCGTCGGCGAAGAATCGCTGCTCATTCGCAGCGATGGCAGCATTCGCTCGCTGGACGATGTGCGTGCAATTGCGATCGTCAACAACGATGGTTTTGCGGTCACGGTCGGCGCTGTGGCCGAGGTGCGTATCGGCCAGATGACCCGTTATGGTGCGGTGACCAAGGATGGCAAGAGCGAAGCGGTGCAGGGTCTGGTGCTGGCGATGCGCGGCGCCAATGCCCGCAATGTCGTCGATCAGATCCGCGTGCGCCTGCATGAGATGGAAAAAACCCTGCCGGCGGGCACCACAATCAAGACCTTTTATGACCGCGGCAACCTGGTCGAGCGCGCGGTATCGACGGTTACCAGAGCGTTGACGGAAGCGACGATCCTGGTGATCATCTTGTTGTATCTGTTCCTTGGCAATGTGCGCTCGGCGCTGGTGGTGGCCAGCATCTTGCCCCTGTCCGCACTGGGCACCTTTTTGTTGATGCAATCCTATGGCTTGACGGCCAACCTGATGTCGCTGGGCGGGTTGGCGATCGCGATCGGCATGCTGGTCGACGCTGCCGTCGTTGTTGTTGAAAATATCGAAGCGCAAAAAGATGACGGCCCCAAGCTGTCGCGCTTGCATGTGATTTATCGCGCGGTGCGCGAAGTGGCGGTGCCGGTCACGGCCGGCATGATCGTCATCATGATCGTGTTCCTGCCGCTGTTGTCGTTGCAGGGGCTGGAAGGCAAGTTGTTCACGCCGGTGGCGATGACGATCACGTTTGCGCTGGCCGCATCGCTGCTGCTGTCGCTGACGGTCATTCCGGTGCTGTCCTCTTTCATTTTGAAGGGTGGACACAGGTCGACGCCATGGCTGGTGCGGCACCTGGAAACAGCCTATGTGTGGATGCTCGAGCGCGCATTGCGCAACGCGCGCACTGTCATGCTGGCCTCTGTCATTGCGCTGCTGCTGACGGCGGCGCTGTTTCCTTTCATCGGAAAATCGTTCATGCCGACGCTGGACGAAGGCGACATCATCATGCAGATCGAAAAGCTGCCATCGGTCAATTTGCAGGAATCGGCCAGGATCGACATGGCAGTACAGAAGCAGATCCTGGAACAGGTGCCCGAAGTACTCAGCATCGTCGCGCGCGCCGGTTCTGATGAGCTGGGACTAGATCCGATGGGCCTCAACGAAACCGATACATTTTTGGTGCTCAAGGCGCGCGCCGAGTGGCGCAGCCAGAACAAGGAAGACCTGGTCGATGCGCTGCGCGCTGTCACGTTGCAATTTCCCGGCATGAACTTCAGCTTTACGCAGCCGATTGAAATGCGCACTTCCGAAATGCTGTCGGGCGTGCGCGGCGATCTGGCGATCAAGGTTTTTGGTCCGAACAATCAGATACTGGCTGCGCTGGCGCAGCAGATCGTCAGCGTCGTATCAGGCATCAGCGGCAGCGAAGACGTGCTGACGATCAAGAACGAAGGCGTGCAATATCTGCAAGCTGACATCAACCGCGTAGCGGCCGGCCGACTCGGATTTTCAGTCGAGCAGATACAAAACGATTTGCGCACGCTGGTCGAAGGACGCACCAGCGGCATCGTCATCGAGGATGGGCGCCGCTTGCCGCTGCTGATGCGCGGCAGCGACCAGTTGCAGCTCTCGGCTGAACTGTTCCAGCAATTGCGCTTGCCGGTGGCCGGCGGGCCGTCGATTGCATTGAGCCAATTGGCCGATCTGCGCACCGTCAACGGCCCGGTCAAGATCGAGCGTGAAAATTCGTCACGCGTCGTCGTGGTGCGCGCCAACGTGCGCGGCCGCGATCTGGTCGGCTTTGTCGACGACGCCAAGGCTTTGGTGGCGCAACAGGTGACGCTGCCGAGCGGCTACCGTTTGTCGTGGGGTGGCCAGTTCGAGAACCAGCAACGCGCAGCTGCGCAGTTGGCGATCGTGGTGCCGATCGCGCTGGCGCTGATTTTTCTGTTGTTGTTTATGACGCTGCACAGCGTGCGGCAAGCGCTGCTGGTATTCATCAACATCCCGTTTGCCTTGCTGGGCGGCGTGATTGCGCTGGCGCTGACGAAACAATACCTGTCGGTGCCGGCGTCGGTCGGATTCATCGCGCTGATGGGCATCGCAGTGCTCAATGGTCTGGTCATGATCACCCATTTCAACGAGCTTGTCGCGCGTGGCGTGGCGTTGTCCGAAGTCGTGTCCAAGGGGGCGCTACGGCGTTTTCGGCCCGTCATGATGACCGCCTGCATCACCGGATTTGGCTTGATCCCGCTGCTGCTGGCGAGCGGCCCGGGTGCGGAAATACAGCGCCCGCTTGCCATCGTCGTCATCGGCGGCCTGGTCAGCGCGACGCTGCTGACGCTGATACTGCTGCCGATTCTGTTCCAGCGCTTCGGCGTGCCGGAACCCTCAACCAAGGCATGAAAACCGCTATGTCCACTGAAAAAAATTATAACGCGATGCTGACGCTGGCCATCCCGCTCACGCTGGAAGAATATGTGCTCGATTTTCTGTTACTGCATCCGGCCTGGGCCAGCGGTTTCTCGATCGTCGATGCCGAAGGCATGGGGCAGGGCGCTTCGTTGCTGTCGACCATGGAAAAAGTGCAGGGCCGCAGCCGGCGCAAGCTGGTCTTGATCGTCGGTCAGATGGATGAGTTGCAGCTGCTGCTAAAGGCGCTGGGCGATGAAATCCGCAATCCGGATGTCGCTTACTGGATCTATCCGATTGCCGCATTCGGGAGGTTGCAATGATGACGTTGTCAAAACCGGCATGGAAAATTGCATTGAAACCGATGCAGGCGCTGCTGCTGGCCTGGGTGGTCGCTCCGGCTGCCTTCGCCGTGGATCTTGCTGCCGCCCCTGCTGCTATCCTTGCTCCCGCGTCGGCGCTGGTGCATTTTGCTGCCGCCGACCAGGCGCTGTCGGTGCTGCCGCCCGAGATCGCCGTGCGCAAGATGCTGGAAGCGCTGCCGCAGTTGCGCGCATCGAGCATCAACGTGGACCAGGCAAAGACCGGCAAGACCCGGCTCGAGGCCGGGCATTATGAATGGACTGCCAGGGCGGGTATTCACCGGCGCATGGAGCGCAATGGTCCCGGCTTCAATGAACAGGAAGTGACACTGGAGCGGCCCGTGCGCTGGTTCGGCAAAGCGGGCCAGGATGCGGCAATCGGCGAGAAGGGCATCTTCGTGGCCGAAGCGGGTCGCGCCGATGTATGGCACGAAGCCGGCCGCAGCCTGATGACGGACTGGTTCGGCGCGCTGCGTGAAATGGCGGCCGTGCGCAGTCTGACCCGGCAGCAGGAGGTCGCGCTGCAGTTGAGCGCCGTGGCCGAGAAAAG